>VBBV01000043.1 GCA_005883695.1 Candidatus Bathyarchaeota archaeon
TGAGGCTAACGAGACAAATTGGTTTGAAGACCCTGTCACATGTTGTAGTGCCATGAGAACTCCTGACGATAGCGCGGTGCTAAACTGTCCACTAGGGTTCGCGGGAAGAACTGGGAGAACGCGGGGAAGCATAGTGGTTCCTACGAGAAGAATGAAGAGTACCGGAACCGCCCTCCTAAGAGACAACTCAGCGACCCACACTATCTCCGCGCCAAGAGCCCAAAAGCGTTGCTGCGAAAAATGGTAGACGAGCTGTGTTTGGTGCCTCCCTCTGGTCGGATAGCTTCGGATAACTCCATAATTCCGGGGATTGAAGGATGCTCCTCGATGATCCTAAAATCTCAAATATTCATCCATAGCCGAGAAAGAAACCGAAATCCATCGAACTGATGTGTCCTGGTCTTTCCTCCCAGGACTGCGTCTCTCTGTTGCCTTGCATGAGCGCCGAGGAAGGGCGCCTTGATACAAGTACCCAGGAATATGGTAGGTGGAAAATGGTATGAAAATGAAGATAGCAGCTCCAGTCCTCGTAGTTCTTTTACCAGTTCTAGTAGTGACCGCCGCCTACGCAACAAAACCCGCGCCTGGGACCGGAACAGTCACTCTCTTCAGTAGCACCCCCGTCGGATCGCCCCGACCGGCAGGAGGCAACACCATCACCACCTTGAAGAACATCTTCGACCTCACAGGAACTCTAACGGGGAGAGCTGTGGCGCTAGAAAGGGATGTAACCCACACCTCAGGCGACAGGAGCTTCACAACCTTCCATGGAGAAGCCAACTTCACCGCCTCCAACGGCGAAGCCTCCTCAGGCACGCTAGTCATCCGCTACGTCGGAATTATCAACGGGACGTTCGTCCACGGCCAGTTCGTGATCGTCGGCAATAGCGGTACAGACAGCTTTGCAGACTTCCATGGACAGGGATCATTCTCCGGCAAAGCAGGCATAGGGGTGGCAATGCACTACACCCTGAAGTGGCATATCGATCCGGCGTCACCAAAGACGAAAACCACAGTCTAACCTACAAAGGTTAGGCCCGCTTTTTTTTCTTCCCTTCACAGGAAGCGGAGTCTCTGGCCGGTCAGGACATAGGTCGGAATACCTTCGGCTCACAATTACACTCAAAAACCATGATCGAAATCTTATCTGCAGTGACCAAACTCTGTGGTCGATAGCTGGCAGAGAACAAATAGAGTCATCGTCTATTCCTCTGTCTATATCCGTAGAAATGCTCGTCCACGTCTCAATTAGTGGGCCGCGTTAGTTTGTTCTGCTGTGTGGGGCAAACGCGATAGTACTGTGGAGACTGGTTGTAGGTTGCGATTCGCTTAACCTTCAACACTGAGCGTTTCCACTCGGCGAGACGGAGAGCCACGAGGAGAAACGGCCATTGCGTTACATATTGACCGTTGACTTCGAAGAAGACAACGATATCGAAAGTTTCATCCGGTTTGTCCAGTACCATACCAAACGCTTGAAGTGTCCCAGCAAGGACGTGTTCATCCGGCTCGCTCACGAATGGGAAAAACAGCTGGTGAGCCACCCTGAGCCAAACAACGGCATTGGAATCAAGAAAGAGAAGAAAAAAACGCTCAAAGAACCATCCGAGTAAATTCAAGATCCGGGTACGATACAAGTACCACTACTACCGCTGGATCAACACCCAAGACTACGGCAGCTTCAAGGACATGTACGAGAAATACAATGGCAAGGGATTTTCCTTTTGGTGTGCCGATTTGCCCGCTGAGTATTCTAGCCAAGATGGAACGTGGACAGGATATCGGCTGGATGGGGATAAGACTCATACTGAATCTACATTGAAAAGATACGGGCGACATAAGGCGTGGATTGATCCCACTTACAAATTCGAAGGAAAACAAGTAATCCTCGTCTACAACGCCGGATGATAACGCGCGAACAACTTCCGATTTCTCGCCTACATTTTCCGGGGTCATAATGCTGCTCGTCACTACACGTGACTGTTCAATGTGACCACAGAAAGTGAGCGACCCTTAAGAGCCGCAATTTGATCTTAGCTCGGCATGGAGACAGCGACCGTCCAGAAGGATACGCTCTGGCGGAATTCTAACTTCCTAAGGCTATGGACCTCGGAGACTATTTCCCAGTTTGGCAGCCAGTTTACAGGGCTAGCTCTGCCTCTAACAGCGATCATCATCCTAAACGCCAACTCGACGGAGCTTGGCATTCTCACGTTCGCAGGGACCATTCCCTGGCTCATCTTCGGGCTCCTCGTCGGAGTATGGGTTGACCGGCACCGCAAACAGCGCATCATGGTCACCTCCAACATTCTCCGCGGCTCAATACTTGCACTGATTCCGATAGCCGCCGTTCTAGGAGTCATAACAAAGCTTGGGATCCCGTTTCTCTACGCAGTAAGCTTCTTCGTCGGATTCCTACAGGTCTTCTTCGACATCACATACCAGGCCTATCTGCCATCCCTGGTGCGTAGGGATCAGCTGGTCGAGGGAAACCGCAACCTCCAAGCCAGCGCGTCCACAGCCCAGGTAACCGGACCCACCATAGCCGGAATCATCATCAGCATAATCACCGCGCCCATCGCCATAGCCATTGACGCATGCTCATTCTTCGCATCCGCATTTACCCTCGGCCGGATCGACCACGAAGAAACTATCGACAAGGAGTTCGCAAAACCATCAGTTCTGGCGGATATCCGGGAAGGGCTTCACGTCGTCCTGAGTGATAGTAGGCTTCGAATGATCGCAGGCTCCACGGGAACGTCCAACTTCTTCAGCACCGCCCTGGGCGCAATCGTCCTACTTTACTTGGTCTTACCCAGCCCTGCAGGCCTGGGAGTTTCCAAAGACCTCGCTGGAGTCACCGCTGGAATCATCTTCAGCGTGGCAAGCGTTGGCGCTCTGGTCGGAGTTGCGATCTCCAGTCGGGTAGCAGGGCGTATCGGAGTTGGACCCGCGATAGTCGGGAGCGCCCTCGTCTTTGGAGTTGGGCCGATTCCTTACTATCTATCGGGGTCCCTGACTGCATCCCCACTCTTCGCCCTAGACGGTTTTGGCGTCAACTGGAATATGTTGTTCATCATGGCAGGCCAATTCATCTCCTTCATCGGAGTCGTAGTCTACAACGTCAACCAAGTCAGTCTGAGACAGGCAATAGTTCCATTGCGTCTACAGGGGCGAATGAACGCGACAATGCGTTTCCTAGTCTGGGGAACAATACCCCTCGGAGGACTTACAGGCGGATTGTTGGGAACCTTTCTGGGTTTGCGGACCGCGATTGGAATAGCGGTGCTAGGAGGCTCGCTGGCGTTTCTCTGGGTTCTGCTCTCCCCCGTGCGATCGCTCAAGAAGATACCAGAACCTCTCGAATAGAGAGGAAACTTCTCCCAAATCCATTCGGGCTCGGCTATATACTGACTTGAACGACAAGCGAGCTTCTTTCAAATAGAGGTAACCTGCATAGCGTCGCAAACCGATATGACTCTCCAGGCTACTGCCCCAGCAGTAAAACAGAAAGCGGGCTACCGCTACGTCAAATACACGTTCTTCAAAGTCGACCCAGCCTGGAGAAAATTATCCTCTCAAGAAAGAGAGTCCTGTAAGAAACAATTCCTCTCATCTCTTAGGGGAAACGGAGACAAGATTCGACCCCGATCTTATTCTCTAGTCGGAACCAGAGGCGATGTTGACTTCATGTTGTGGACAATCACCGATTCCCTAGAAACTCTCCAAGACTTTCATTCGGACCTCCTCAAGACTGAGCTAGGAAAATATCTCTCGACACCCTGCTCATACCTCGCTATGCTACGCCCATCAGAATATTTCGGAAGACCCTCAGAAAAAGAACCCGTCGGCTCGAAATACCTCTTCGTCTATCCCTTCACAAAAAAGAGAGAGTGGTACAGCCTGCCATTCGAAGAAAGGCGGCGAATAATGAAAGACCACGTACAAGCCGGCCAAAAATATCCTTCAGTGACAATACACACGTCATACTCCTTCGGAATAGACGACTACGAGTTCATACTCTCCTTCGAGACCGATCATCCAGAAGACTTCCTCAACCTAGTCATGGATCTCAGAACCACCGAAGCGAGCAAGTACACAGCCTTGGAGACTCCGATATTCACCTGCCTCAATGTCGAACCCGAGAAAATGCTAGACCTCCTCGGACCATAACTCCAGGGCGAAGCGTCCAGACTTGGCTGATTTTGAGAATGATAATTTCCTGAGTGCCTGTTGGAAGAAAGAAACCGAGTTCACTCCGATCTGGTTCATGCGACAGGCGGGGAGATACCTGGAGAGCTATCGAAAGGTTAGGGCGAAAAACGATGTCCTGACAATCTGCAAAACCCCTGAACTTTCAGCCAAGGTCACCGTTGATGCTACAAACGAACTGGGAGTTGACGCTGCAATCATCTTCGCCGACATAATGCTCCCTCTGGAAGGAATTGGCCAACGCTTCAAGCTCGTAGATGGCGTAGGTCCCGTGGTTGAGAAACCGATAGGACGAATGGAAGATGTAAATATGATAGGAAAATTCTCTCCAAAAGATCACACTCCTTTCGTCACGGACGCGATTGAACTCGCGATCCAGCAGCTGGACGGACGAACCCCTCTAATCGGGTTTTCAGGAGCACCCTTCACCCTCGCCTCCTATCTGATAGAGGGAAGCCCCTCCAGAGACTTTACGAAAACCAAGAAGATGATGTATGCTGAACCGGAAGCCTGGAAGCTCCTGATGACAAAGCTGTCCAGCATGGTCTCGGATTATCTCCTGGCGCAAATCCGAGCCGGCGTGAACGCGGTCCAACTCTTTGACAGCTGGTCAGGCTGCCTCTCTCCATCAGACTACCAAGAATTCGTGCTACCA
>VBBV01000044.1 GCA_005883695.1 Candidatus Bathyarchaeota archaeon
CACGTTCTGAACACTTGGAGGACTTGGTTGAGGAGAGATCTAGGATGTTAAGTAACACGACCCGGTTGGCGGCTATTGGAGAGACGGCGGGGATGGTGGGCCATGATCTCCGAAACCCCTTGCAGACGATAATCAACACGATTCATTTGGCGAAGGAGGCTATGAAAGCGAATCCAGCGTCGATGCCGGAGAAGGACCCTCGTGTTGGGAGTGCGCTGGAGACTATCCGGGAGCAGGCTGATTTCATGAACAAGATCGTGTCCGACCTGCAAGACTATGCAAAACAGGCCAAGCCGACCTTTGTTCTGTATGACATGCAGAAGCTGATCGGCGACTCTCTCTCCTCGATCCCTGTACCCAAAGCCGTGGAGGTCTCATCCAGCGTTGAGACGGGCTTTCCGAAACTGAGCGTAGACCCTGGCTTGCTTCGCCGGGCCTTTACCAACATTATCACCAATGCTCTGCAGGCGATGCCTGAGGGTGGGAAGCTGAAGATTAGAGCTTGGACGAGCCAGAATATTGCCGCGGTAAGCTTCCAGGACACGGGGATTGGTATTCCGGAGGATGTCAAGGCTAAGATGTTCAACCCGCTCTTCACGACGAGAGAGAAGGGTGTGGGCCTCGGGCTGGCCGTGACCAAACGTCTGATTGAATCGCACAAGGGCGAGATCAAGGTCTTTTCCAAACCGGGTGAAGGCACGACTTTGACGGTTGAATTGCCGCTTGACCTGAAGAGGTGAGCATTTGAGATGGGAAAGAATATTCTGATTGTTGATGATGATCGGGGGATTCTGAAGAGCTTCAAGGATATTCTAGAACCGGAGGGCTACAGTGTCGATACTGCGGAGACTGCGCTGGAAGCGGTTGAGAAGTGCAGAGTTCGCCCGTACAACTTGGCGATTATTGATATCAAGCTACGGGATGTTGAGGGAACAGATTTGTTGGCTCGGGTTCACGAGATTCTTCCGCGGGCGAGGAAGATCATGATCACCGGGTATCCGTCTCTGGAGAACGCGGTTGACTCTGTGAACTTGCAGGCGGACGCGTATATCATCAAGCCGGTGAACCCGGAGACATTCCTGAAGGTAGTCGCGGAGAACATGGACAAGCAGCTGGAGGCGGAGCAGATGAGCGAGGAGAAGGTGGTCGGCTGGGTAGAGTCTCGATACGAGGAGACTAGACGGAACAGGAGTAAGCGCAAGCCCCTTGGTCCCGAGCTACTGCCGAACGCAGAGGAGTAGAGAACCGCACTCCCCGGTTTCGCCTACGCCCGACGGACCTGTTCAGGCAGATTACCGAGCATGCCAAGGATACTGTTTCAGGACCAAGCTATGGATGATGCAGGTCGGTGTTGAAATCCACGCGCTCACCATTTTCTAGACCCTTGGAGTGCTGAAACCCCACCGCAGGTCCTTCAAGAAAACCGGCAAATGAATTTGTCGTTCAATCCTCCCATAGTTGAAGGACAGCCCAACCGCGATTATCCGAGAGCTAGAGCTTGAAATCACAAAGGACGGAAACACGCAAATTGAAAACCGCCTTTTTGGAAATCAGTATTTTGGAAATCGTTTCCTGAAAATCCGGTCTTTTGAAACCAGGTAACAGGTGAAATCTCCTAGCCCCCCGGGGGCCTACCCAAGTCTCGCGGCGCCAAAGAAAAAAGCCCGCCCAACGGACACGGCCCTAGACGTAGATGTTTGACTTGCCCAGCTTGTCCATATCGAAACCCAGCCGGCCAACCATATACTTGAAAACGTCCCGTCCAACCTCGGTCGCCTTCGCAGGGTCCACCTGATCCTTCCGGAACCGCGACAGTAGACTAACAGAGATGTCAGTCAGCGCGGCTATGAGCGTAACAACTTCTTCCACGGAGATCTGTTTCCGGTCCTCGAACACGTCCTTCTTAATGAACTCCAAGACCATAGCCGCATACTTCGACATCCCGTCCCCACCCTCCTCCATATCAGAAAGCACAGGACCCGAATCAGTCATGGACGGAAGTAGGGATCAGCCCGCTAATAAGAGACACGACAAGAGAAGGGTTATGCGGAAACCAAGCCTCACAACCTCCACCCTCACGATCCTAAGCCTCATCCTTGGAACCTGGCTCGTCTTCGACGCAACACGCAAACTACTAACAGGCTACTACACTGGAGAACAAGCGATAGGACTAGGACCCTGGGCATCAATTGTCTCCGCACTAGGCGTACGCCCCGCGGACATGGCCTTCCCATTTCTCTTCCTAGGAATAATCTGGATCGTTAATGGAGTCCTAGTCCTGCTCGGTGCAAACACTAGATACGAACGCACTATCGCAATCTCCTTCGTCACACTCTTCTACGCCCTACCAGGAACAATTGTCGGTGCTATCACGATACTCTTGTCTTTGAGAGAAAGACGCCTCGCCGGACCGTGAGGACGCGTGCGAGGCTTCCTCTTGGCTCCTGCCTGAAGGCCCAGAAAGCTAAACAGATTCCAGAATAAACAACGGGAGGCTATGACGGGGGTAAGGTCGCCTTGCGACCTTCTATCGCTGGAATAGCGCTGTTTCGGTAACTTATTGCCTAGCTTTGCGAGGTTGACGTTGAGCTTGCCCGTGTCTTGGGGCGTAGAGAGTAGAACGCTATTGTTCCACCAACACCTAAGGTGGCGGCAACGAGAGCGAGTTCTACCCATGTGTTTGTCGTAGTGTTAGCCGGCGGCGCGGTGACCGTGTAGCTGAAGTAGCTCCCACCGTTGTCGTTAACCTTTTTGTTGCTGTTGCCATCGAAGGCAACGATGTAGTATTCCACATGACCTCCGTTGTACTGCGGGGGTATGCGCGCTGTCGCTTGCTGGCTCGTCGAATTGTACGACGCCACAACGGTGGTGTTGGTGGTCTTCCAATTATCAGTTGTATAGACCAGAGTCACATTCAGCACCCCTGAATTTCCGGCCGTGACAGACGTTGTTACCGTGACTTGGTCGTTGGGTCCAGGGGAAGACGGGGAGAGCAACGATAGCGACCGCCGGGAGTAGCAACAGGAGTGAGAGGACAAACGCTACATTCCTTGTGAAGGACGACATACGTTTTCATAACATGTCTGGGGGTGCCGGGAGATACCTCTCTTGTAACCACTAGGCACTTACGAATAATATTCTAAGCGGCTGCAAAGTTTTGTGATACTCGGGCAATCTGGATGGAAACGACGCTAAAAGGATCAAGTCAACAGATCGGGCAATGACTTGTTACTCGACTTCCTTCTCTCCGCTACGTGAGGGGCGAATCCCTTTGCACGACGTTGGGCGGAGAACTTGCGAAAGTGCGAAGGCAGGCACTTCCGATAACTTGGATTTCGCCACGCAAGCGGTTGCTTCCGGACGCGGCAAGCGCTCGCGGCAGAGCAGGCAACGTAATTATGCCGATAATCAACATAACGACTAGTAATCGAGTTCTCAAGATCAAGGTCCTCCTTCAAGTTTGAACACAGCAGCTTAGTGCTGTGAGTGCGGATCTAGCGATACCAATCTTGTTTCGACCCTTAGATTCTCAACCGTCTCTTCGTACGTTCCAGGCTTGCTCGCGCTCTGATGGTGAGGAGACCGAGAGAAGCAACGAGCCCTAGGAGACCCCCGATGACGAGGAGGCTGAGGTTTGTGGAAATCTTTGGGAGGACTCCGCATAGTGTACAGCCCCCGTTCGAGCTTCCACTTGAGCCAACGTTTCCTCTGCTGGACCCTCCGGGGGCGGCTTGGTTTACCTGAATCACCATCGGTTTGCTCGTGGGTGTAGAGGGGTAGCTGCTATCTGTCGCCGTGAAAACGACCGTGTACGACCCCGTCTGGCTCGAACCGGGTTTCCATGAGAAGCCCCCAGTCGTCTGATTGAATGATGCGCCAGCCGGTAAGCCTGTTGCTGAAAGACTGGTGGTGCCGCCTATGTTCAGAGATGCAGCCGTGAGGGTAAAGTTGATCCACGTTCCTGCAGTGATGGTCTGGTTTCCTGGAACAGTTAGGGCGGGCGGAATCAGCGCCTGTACGTTGACCGTTATGCTTTTTGAGATGCTTGCTTTCGGCGAGGCTGAATCCGTAACTGTCACCTTAGCAGTATAGGTTCCCGTGATGGAATAGGCGTGGGTTGTAGTGCTTCCGGTCCCAGTCGCGCCATCACCGAACGCTATAGTGTAAGTGTATGGCAACGTTCCGCCTGTTGCTGAGGCACGGGGTTGTGACGACTGCTACAGACTGAGAGCTGGTGGCCGTCTGTGTTGGCGTAGACGAGTCTGTCGCCGTCTCTTTCACTGTAAATGATTGGGCGCTAGCAAAAGTATGAGCGACGGAGGTTCCTGTGCTCGATGCTCCGTCACCGAAATTCCAGCTGACCGAGTATGGAGCGGTTCCTCCAATTGTTATCGCCGAAAATGTCACGAGCGAGTTTACAATTGGAGTCGCAGGCAGGAAAGTAAAGCTAGTCGAGGGTGGAGGTGGCGCCGAGATCGTTATTGTCTGGGAACTAACAGCGTTCTGGGAGGGCAAGGAGGAGTCAGTCGCAGTCTCGGTTACCGAGAAGGATTGAGTGCTCGGATAAACATGTGTGACGGAAGCCCCTGTCCTTGTGGTTCCGTCTCCAAAGTTCCAACTGAAACTGTACGGGGACGTTCCGCCTGTAGCGCTAGCTGTGAAGGTGACGGGCGTGTTGACTGTGGGGCTTGATGAGCTGAACGTGAAAGTGGTTGTGAGCGGGGGTGGTGTGCTGGCTCCGAAGAACTCTGTCATAACCGGGGCTCCCGCGTCATTGGCAAGCGTGGACAGCCCCCAGTTCTGCTCAACGGTATGAAGCAATGAGTAGTGGCTGTAGGGATTGTTTGACTGGAACGCTTTCTTGGCGACGGGTCCCGACCAGCTTGCGAAGACACAACAGTTGCTGGAGCTTCCGTAGCCCTTAGCCTCGTCGTACAATATGAAGAGTGCTGCCCGTTTGGTTGTGAATGTGGCGCTGGACAGGATCAGCGGGACCAAGGCGGACAGATAGTTATCGCCTGTTAACGGGATACTATCGTGACTGTTATCCTGGTCATTCGGAGTCAACCAGATGAGGTTAGAGGGATTCGGCTGGTTCAGCGCGGCTATGAACTCGGGGTCTCCTGTGGAACTGGTGCTCTGGAAGTGACTGCAACGAGAGCTTGTTTGCATGTCGCTAAAGTCGATAAAGGGAAAATGGTCTCCAGACCTTGGAGGACTGAACCCGCAGGTGCCGCTGCCAGATGCGTCCTCAGCGAACGCGGTCCATGTCAAGCCGGCAGCTTCAAGCCTGTCGACCAGATTTGTGTTTGAAAGCTGGAAGCAGCAGTTTCCATCGCTACTGTAGAAGTTGTTGCCTGCGAACAGGGCGAGATAGTTAGGTTCACTCGGGCTACCTGTCTGAGAGAACGCTGTGGAGAGAGTGTATGTGTTGGCGAGGGTTGTCTGGAACGGGACCTGGTTGTAGATATTGTTGATAGCATTGTTCTCCATCAGTATGACGACCACATTGTCGAAGTAGGTTCCGGAGGCTGCATGCGCTTGAGGCATAACAGGAACAGCGATAATTCCAATGATCAGCAGAACGACTAGTGAGCGGGCTCTCAAGTTCAAGGTCCTCCTAGTCTGAACTTTGCAGCCTGTTGCTGCGGGTGCGGATCTAGGGTTACGATTCTTGTTTTCATTCTCAACTTTCTTTTCACGTCCTCGGACGGCATCATGATGGCCCGAGCCGAACTGTCTGCTCGCTTTGCCGAACGAGAACCGGACTCTTTGTTGTGAGCGAGTTCCTCGGCAAGAGACTAGAGTGTGCATTTTCGGTATATTCGCTACCGAACTTCTCGCCGGGTCCGAGTTCACCTGCCCAGTTACCACTGGAGTCTTGCGTGGACTCAACGGGCGAGTTCGCCAACTCGTGGAGAGATTGTGCGGCTTTTGGGCAGCGGGTATTACTGCCGAAGCTCCGCTCCTCAAAGAAGCACCGTACGCGCTGGCGTCTGGGACCGGCCTTTAGACTAAAGGACCGGAGAGACAGCGGGGCCGGAGTAGAAACCGAGCTTTATTACTCGTGTTTCGGCTCCGAAGAGTTCTGTTTCAATGGGGGCCGCTTCTACTCGCGAGGCTGAATCTATCGTGTATCGAAGGAAGAGTTTCAGGAAAAAGAACTCATCTCCGGCGTCTGAAGAGCCTCGCGGCTCAGCGGTTGGAGATACGACTAACGACTCCATCGCTCCAAGCGGAGCATCGTTCCCGGTTCCTTTATAATGCCTATGGTACAGGTGCCGATCTCAAACGGGATATCTCTGGCTGGCAATATACAGCCCGACACTTTCCCGGTGAGAAGCGCGACTCATTATCAGCTAGGAAAGTTCCTGAGGGAACTTACTCGCCGGGTCAACCGAGTACTAGTGTCAGAGCGTACCCGAGAAAAAACCCTAGTCCAGGAGAGACAATCCAGCTTGCAATGATGAGGAATACGTTTCTAGAATTCATGACCCTCATTTTGCTCGCAAAACCAGATCCTATGATTCCGGATGAAACCGTCTCGGTAGTAGACAATGGAACCCCAAGCTGATTCGCCAGCTCCACCGTCCCTGCACCGAGCAGCTGGGAGTAGAACGCGTTGGGGTATCTCAGGCTGTAAATTCCCTCGGTTAGCCTTCGGAGGGCTCCGCGGCCCAGAACAAATGCTCCGAGAACGCTCCCAATACCGACGACAATCGTGGCGATCTGAGGCTGGTTGGAGGGAACTCCGGCAATGAGTCCTAGAGCATTGCTACCAGTGACGTACGCGGAGAGAAAGGCCATCACAATTAGCCCACCTTTCAGTAGGGAGAGTTTCACCCAAAGATTTCGCGGGCTATATCTGTTGTCGAGGGAAACGAAGAGCAAGCCCAGAGCTGTCGCGACTATCGGCGCGCTCACCCAGAAGATGAGTATGAGAATAAGATAATCGTTTTGATGCAGTGTCCCGATTGCAAAGCTTACTCCTAGAATTGTCCCGGTCAACGCTTTTGATAGAGAGAGAGGAATTCTTGTGAGTTCTCCGCCGATGAAGATGAGCAGTGTGGCTAGGAGTATCGAGAAGACCTGAGTGCTGGTCTCCGTTGGGAGGAAGGCTTGTCTAACTCTGAAGAGTTTGGGCCCCTCAATCGACAGCCCGAGCAGGTAGCCAGCGACGGAGATCAGGATTCCAGATCTTCTGTTGACCATTCTACTACCGATAATCGTCCCACAACATGCAGAGAGATTGTTGCCACTTACTACTGCTCCGAGAACCCCTGCTAGGACAAGGGATATTGCATCTAGGGAAAGGTTCAAGCTTTGTTTTCCTAAGCACCGAGACCCTTCATTATCACGATGACCAAGTCCGACGCGTCCTCGCAACGATCGAGGATATCATCAGCCTCGATCGTGGTCTCGATGTAATTGTGGAAGGAAGCGTAGTCGAGCACCTCCCAGGACCCATAGATCTCGTCGAGCATATTGTCCTTAACGTCGTCTCCTTGTTCTTCCAGGCGTTCAATCTGTCTAGCCAGCTCAAGTGATTGTTTCATGTCCGAGCCTGCAATGTTGAAGAGTTTCCGGAGCATCTGAAGCTCCGTAAGTCCGATCTCGATTAGGCGAACTTGGTCTTTGCGGATGATTGCGTCGAATTCCTTAGCCTCGCGCAGGGGTCTCT
The DNA here is from genome assembly GCA_005883695.1 of Candidatus Bathyarchaeota archaeon. The sequence continues at coordinate 7,682 of VBBV01000044.1, forward strand.
TGGTCACCCTTCGGATCTGCCGTGACAATGCGTGAGCTCTGTCAAGAACACCGTCAACAGAGTCAGCTAATCTCTCGAACTCTCTCATAAGAATCGCAGATATGGAGCCTTTCCCGAACATCTCCTCGAGCGACTGAACTATCTTGTCACCCTGTTTCTCCAAGAGACTAATCCTGTTAGTGCATGTTTCAATGTCGGAGAGTCCGTTAGGCGAGCCAGTAAGTATCTTGATCAGCAGGTGAAGCGATTCTTCGCCCAGACTGGCGAGCTCATCGACTCGGGTGAAAGCGTCTCTCTCGCCCAGCTGGAAGAAGCCTTTGACTCGACGAATCATTTGGTTCATAGCACTTCATTCTCGAGTGAAAGAGAAACCGTTGCCATTAACGAATCTTACAGTTCAGCCCTGAAGACCTAGAAAAGAGTGCCGTATCTCTCCCCCTGAAGGCGCGGCTCATCAATATCGCTTTAGAGACGAAGCAGTAGAATCAGATTCGCAATGGCAAGGTCGATTATTGTCAATGGTATGGATCTCTTTGCGAACCGGGCGAAGCTCAACCGTTGTTTCGGCTTGTTTAGAATGTTCAGCGCGACCAGGTTGGAAGCCGTACCTACGGGCGTGGCCATTCCTCCTACTCCGGTTCCGACAGCAAGTGCCCACGCGAGTGGGGCGATGGCCACTCCAGGCGTGTTGGCCATGGCCGCAATGACAGGGATGAAGACGGTGGCCAGTGGTACATTGTCGACGACTTGGGATATGACCGCGGTGACCCATAGAACAAGTGTTACGGAAAGCGCCAGGTTTCCTCCCGAGACTTGGATCATTTCGCCCCCGAGCATCGAGAGAACTCCCGTCTTTCCGAGGGCAGCGACGAGTATGAAGAGCCCCCCAAAAAAGAAGAATATCTGCCAATCTATGCGAGCGAGAACATGCTGGACTTCGTTTGACCGGGACGACTCATAGACAAGTATTAGGAATGCGGGGAGAAGAGTTGCGAGAGCCGCTGAGACCCCGAGAACAGTATGAACCACCAGGAAGCTGACGGCCAGGACCAGAGATACGAGGCTGACCCTTAGCAGCCCACGATCCTTCACCGCCTCGGACGGGCTGCGCAAGTCGAGTACCGGTTTCTGCCGATGACGTCTCATCGCGTCCCGATGGAGAAAATTCCGGTTCTTCAAGTAGAGCAAGCCACAGTTCACCGCAATGGCGGCCAACGCGATAGGCGCAGTGTTCTGGAGAAACGAGTTGAAGCTCAATCCTAGAGAGGACCCGATAATGATGTTCGTTGGGTCCCCTACCATCGTGGCTATGCAGCCTATATTTGCGGCGAGAACCTCTGCAATAACAAAAGGCACCGGGTCGATCTCCAATCCCTCGAACACCTCGACGGTGAGCGGAACGATGAAGAGCGCAACAGTGACGATGTCGAGCAGGGAAGCCATTCCGGCGGTCATGAGAGGTAGAAGGACGTACATGCGGATGGGATGGGCGTCCACTGATCTTGCAAGGTGGAGTCCCATCCACTCGAAGAATCCTGCCTCGCGAAGCGATGATGCGATGATGAACATCCCCAGCAAGACGCCCAGAGCCTGCCAGTTGATCGCTGAGGATAGATCGGTTTCGGTCAAAACGCCGGTCCCCACCATCAGGGTTGCGCCGAGAACGGCAGCGGATGGCTTGTGGAACTTGTCCGAGAGGATGAGGATGTAGGTGCC
>VBBV01000045.1 GCA_005883695.1 Candidatus Bathyarchaeota archaeon
GGCGCACGTTGGGCTCCTGCCGAGCCCCATCTTGCAATGAAGGTAGACTTGTCTTCCCCCACGAATGTGTTGCTCGATGAGTCGGGAGACCAGTCGGAGCTGGCTTACCGGAATCGCGGAAAAAGTTTCTTCGACCTTTGGGGTCCGATCTTCGTATTGCAAGCCTAGTTTCTTGGACCACTCCTCCTCCCGCGGATTTCTCGTTAGGTCGACAATCACCGCCGTGCCCTCGCCATGTTTCTTGATCTCTTCCAAGTCTGCTAGCGTTGGGGCTGCGCCTACCAACAATTCGTTGGCCAGGATCTCCGTGAAGTCCAACCGGTCTCTAACCCCTCTAAAATGAGCATTCGATGAGGGGAGTAGTCACAGACTCCTCATAGGCTCTGCCATTTGGCGATTGTTCTAGCCGAGTTTCTTTGGTTCGAACTTGTTGCCGAATTTTTCGATGGAAGCTAGTTCTGAAAGCGGCATCCGGTTCTTCTTCCCAACTATCTTCTTGACGGGATAGCCAAAACCAACCACCATAGTGGGCTTGATATCCGCTGGGAAACCAAAATCCTTCCGCATTGCCTCTTCCTTGATTCCCGTATAGACTCCGGAGATTACTCCGTTGTTCCAGGCGGAGAGTTGCATTTGTTGTACTGCGCGTCCGGTGTCGATGAGGTGGAACCCTATCTTGGGGTCCGTCAGAACGATAACTGCGAAGTCTGCCCCGGCGACCCAAGGACCACTCGTACTATCCTCTGCCAGCTTCTTGATCGATTCCTTGTTTTGGACCAGTATGTATCTCAGGTGTTGCTTGTTATTTCCGGTCTGGGCGGCTCGCGCCGCTTCAAGTACTTTCAGCTTCACGTCGGCCAGGACCTTCTTGGGGCTGAACTGCCTAACATCCAGTTTGGTCAGGATTGCTTGATGAGTATCCATTTCTCTCGGAGTGTATCCGAGAATAGGCCTAAGTTAAAAAATGTCCCCTTGGACGCTCAAAACGACGGGGTCCCGGGAAAAAGTCATGGTTGATCAGGTTCCAGTTCAGAAGCAGGTGGTTGTACAAGAACCGAAGCTGAAAGGCTTCTGTAACAAAGTGTGGATGAAGCTGGGCGTCCCGGGACAGGACGCCAAGATAACGACGGACGTACTGGTTCTAGCTGATCTCCGTGGCATCGAGTCCCACGGGGTCGCTCGTCTTCCTCGATATTATACGGATCTAAAGAACGGCTGGACAAAGCCCACGGACCAAAGCAAGATTGTGAAAGAGACCAAGGCGACGGCGATGATCGACGGAGGCCAGAGCTTAGGCCAGGTGGTTGGACATAAGGGAATGGAGTTGGCCATTAAGAAGGCCAAAGAAACTGCGGTCGGAATCGTTTCTGTTCGGAATTCTCACCACTATGGGATCGCGGGGTACTACAGTCTGATGGCCCTGGAATACGATTTGATCGGGATGAGCATGACCAATGCCGCACCGCTCGTGGTTCCTACATTCGGTAGGAACGCGATGCTCGGTACGAACCCGATTAGCCTGACCGCGCCTGCGGGCAAGGAGAAGGCGTTCGTCTTGGACATGGCAACGTCGGTGGTTCCGCGTGGGAAGCTTGAGGTCTACGATCGCCAGGGGAAGAAGATGCCTCTAGGATGGGCAGTGGACAAGAATGGAAAAAGGACAGAAGACCCACATGCAGTTCTCGACGCTTTGTCTAGAAGATTAGGTGGCGGAATTCTACCTTTAGGGGGCGAGGGGGAGGAGCACTCGGGACACAAAGGGTATGGTCTCGCTTTGATGGTAGACGTTCTAGTTTCGACCGTTGGAAGATTTCAAGAGAGAGATGGACCGGTTGGCCCGAGAGTTGAAAGATTCGCCGAAGGCGGAAGGCCAATCACGGATCTACGTTCATGGTGAGAAGAGTTATGCAAGGATGGAAAAGTTCCGGAAAGAGGGCATTCCATTGGCTCCCAAGGTTGTGGAAGCTATGAAGCAGGTGGGGACTGAGATAGGCGTTCCCTGGCCAGGGTAGCTTCCCGCTCTTGAACTCCAGTGAGGGATTTCTCACCGACTATGCTGGGCTTCTTAACTTCGATATTTTTTCTATGACTCCAATATACACAGAGCCTTGAGAGTCTACAAAACGCTTTATTCTCCATCCGGTGCCTTCGAGTATTCTCTTCATCTCCTTCTTCGAGACAATCAGATAGTCAAACCATGGTGTCACGTACTTCTTGTATCGGACTCGGATGGTCAATTCGCCGGGCGTTTTGCCCTTTCTACGGTTGCGTCTGTGATATGCTAGATGAAACGGCTCATTGGTTCGATATGGGTCGTTGCTTTCGGCAATTATCAAAGCCTTTGAACTCGTTGAGTCGTAGAACTGCCTGAGTAATCGCTTCGCCCGGTTGGGACTGCCGAAGAGTCCGAAGTTGTTGCCGATCATCAGAATCGTGTCAAACATTCCGAGTCTTGAACTCACGTCTGTGATCGACATGACTCGGGCTTTCTGAAGGCCTCGGAGCTTGCAAACCTTGATGGCTAGGGGTGATACGTCAATTCCATGGACATCGAAGCCTCTCCTCTGGAAATAGAGGGAGATTCTTCCGCCTCCGCATCCGATATCGAGCATTTTCCCCTGTGCGTATCGCATCGCCTCTTTTTCGTGTGGCCGCCAGTTCTTGTATTCGGCAAGGTAGTATCTGGGAAGTGAAGCGCTGGTATCGATGAAGCCGTCGTCTCTCTCCACTACCTCAACAACTTCCCTTCCCTTGAAACAGTCGTACAATTGGTGCCCGTAGGCATCCTGACTATCGTTCAGCAAGAGGAATCTCGCCCACTAGAAGTTCGTGATCTTGCTTGTAAGATTGTCACCGGCTTTCCGGAGGTTGGTAGCGGTAGGACTTAGCGACTGACTGGGTTCGTTGAGGCGTCTTGTCAGCCCCAACCAGGACAGACGGCAGCCCCCGCCGACAAGCTAAGGATTGGAGTGCTTTCCCATGCTGGCTTCTTTTCCACTATTTTTCATTCTGCGGGTCCTGGGGGTTTTTGCCGTTATTCTATTTCTCGCGGGCTTGATCATATACTTCGATGGCCTGGTCCAAAATGGAAGAATGGGAAAGGCAAAGAGACAAGCCGCCGCAATCGTAGAATCCACAAGACGATGACCTGGGCAAGCAAAGCCCAGGGAGAGCGCGAAGGGCCAAATGCCTCGTCGCTTTCAGAATGAATATCGTTAATTCAATTAATAAGCGAATCTGGACCACGGTTCAAAAGAGACCAGACATCCCATTCGCAGGCCGACCGCTTCAGACACCTTTCAATTTCACGCCTGGAACCCAGTACCTCTAGGTTGAACAATGTTGGCGGGTGGTCGAAGGGATATCCCCGGGAGGATAATCCTTGGTTAAACAGGGCTTAAGAGGCATTTCGCCCAATCCTCAATTGTGGTCGTCGAAGAATGAGGAAACTAATGGTCCTCGTCGGAGCAGTATTCGTCCTGCTCGGAATTGTCGCTGAGAGCCTGTACATTACCAGCTCGAAAGTCGCCTACAACGGAGCAGCAATCTCTACTAATGCGTACATGGTCTCGGGTCTATTCCTCATCATCTTAGGACTAGTCCTGACTCTGTCTGGAGCAAGAATCCCCAAGATCCGGATTCCGCAAGTGTAATTGCGGGCTACGAATTCGACATCTTGGAAACAGAACCTAGCGCAGTCTCTACACTTTTCAGAATAGGCTCAGATTTTGGTTATGACGCCGGGGTCGATTTTGACTGGGCGATGCCCTGATATTCCGTGAGCAATGTCTCGAACTCCAACGGCGACCAATACAATAGCCATTATGACGGCCAAGCTCAGCTGACCTAGGGAAGAGTCGAGGATCACGAAAACGGAGAGAACAACGGTCAAAACCCCCACTACTCCGAACAGCCCTCGTACCCAAACGGGTGGGTGCTTTGCGAAGCCTGCTGCGACAATTTCAACAATTCCGACAACAAGTAATGCGAAAGCGACGAGAAGGGCTAGGAAGCCGATTACGAACTGTGGATCAATTATTGCAACGACTCCGAGGACCAGGGCGATTAATCCTCCTCCAGCGTTCATCTCCCGAAACCAGGGCGCAAAATATCTCCCATAAACGCTGGCCAAGATCCGCGATAGCCCTAGTATGAAAAGCCCGATACCCAAAGTATAGGCGAGGACAGTGAGGGCGAATGTCCAGTCAGCCAATACGAAAAATGCGACGGCAAGAACCAATACTCCTGCAAGTATCTCTAGAAAACGGAGCCAACCAGGGCTTCTTTTCTCTATCAACTTACGGTCCAGCGAGGTTAGTTCGGTATTTAGTAGCTTTCCTTGGAGTTGTAACGGCACCGGAGGGGCTAGACCCCGAACAGACGTACCAGGTAAGCTCCCAGCACTGTAGCGACGAGGGGAGCCCCCAATATCCCTGTCAGGCGCACAACTGTTCCAATGTCAAACGGCCAATCGTGCATCTGGCGAATCTTCAACACGGCGACGAATGTAACTGGACGAGAACAAAATGTAGACGATGTTTGCTAGGAGCAGTGGGACGCCGAGTGAAATATCGCCTGTGAAGTCTGTCTTTACACCATAAGCGTAGTATCCTAACAATGTCAAAATGAGAGGAGGGACGAATCCTACAAGGAGAACTCAAGCTCAAAATGGTAGACCGATATGAGCGTAGAGACGTTCAAACCATAGCTTGGATGAATCACTCGATGTAGAAATCAATCTGCGTAACGTCGTCCTAGTTATTTTGGGAGCTGGACCAGTCGTCTAAAGTCCGTTTTGTCCTAGATGGAGGTTTCGGTCCTTTCTTCTTTACCGTCTGCAAGAAACGGTGCATCTGCTGCTCTCTCTTTTTGCTTGTCCAATAGTAAGCCTCGTCGATCGTTCCTTCTGACATGAGTACCGTCATTTTCCCCTGCCTTGTTCTCCCGGTTCGACCTCGACGCTGTATCAGACGGATTTCGGACGGAACGGCCTCGTAGAATATGACGTGGTCCACGTCGGGGACGTGCAGTCCCTCCTCGCCTATGCTAGTTGTCACGAGTAAGTTATGACGTCCTTGTCGAAAATCGTCTAGGATATTCATCTGCTCGCTCTGAGTTAGACCCACGTCATCAGTGTCCCGGGTTGCCTGACCGACAAAGCGGACAGCGGAGACGCCAACGAGCTGGTTCAGTCTTTCGACGAGTGTTTCGACAGTATCTCTGTACTGAGTGAAGACTATGATTTTCGCATCCTTGTTCAGCTTAATCTCCCCTTCGACTAGCTCTCGGAGCCTCTTTTGTTTCGGATGCTCTCTTTCCTCCATTGAGAATGCGAGCTGTCTAGCTTCGAGAATTTTCGGGTCTCTTGAGAGGCTCTTGCCTGACTTGCTGCTGGCGGTTTCGAGTTTTGCAAGGTATCTTGTGAGATTGTGCAAACCCTGCGTCTCCAGCACGTCGATTGCATGACTCAATGACATCGCTTGGGCCTGCAGAATGATTGCTCCATACAGGGCTCCGGTCCCTCCTCTTCTCAGACTCTTTCGCAGCTTCTCCCCGAGCTCCAGTAGCATCCGCTTGTTCGCGCGAACACCTGTTGGCAGCTGGTGCATAGCTCTAAGCTTCTCCGTCCTCTCTTCCATCGCGGCTCGAAGAATCTTGCTAATTTCCTTGTACGCTGAAGGAAGTGGGACCCGTTCCCAGTTTATGGTCACGTCATTGACGTACTGAACTACATCCTCATCCTCCTCGGTTCTCATCTCTACGTTGGTGATGGCAAGCTTGTCGCAGATCTCTTGGACCCTCTCTTTTCGAGCGCTCGGCGACGCCGTTAACCCGAGTATCAACGGGTTCGATGCCTGGCGCTTGTAATTCTCAGCGACCTCAGAGTAAGCATAGTCTCGGACACATCGATGTGCCTCGTCAAAAACGATCAAACAGACGCGGCTAAGCGTATACCGTTCGCTCAGGACATCGTTTCGAATCACTTCAGGAGTTGCGAAAATCAGTTGAGATCCCTCGAAATCCATGACTCTCGTAGCTGGAGGAGTTTCCCCAGTAAGCACCGATAACCTGACCTTCTTGTCCGGAAAGTGTTCTCTAAAGAAGTCGGCGTGCTGTAGAACCAACGGTTTTGTGGGGGCAAGCATGACTACCTTATCGTCAGAGTGCTCCGAAAGACGCTTTGCAGCTACTAGCAAGGCCACTATGGTCTTGCCGAGACCAGTCGGTAGAACGACGAGAGTGTTAGCTTTGGCGGCGGACTCTGCAATGGTGCTTTGATACTCTCTTGCTTGAATACCTAGTGGCTTGGAAACCTGCAGTTTGCCCTTGCGCCTGCTCTTCTAGGGAGAAGGCGGGAGGGGGTTTAAGGGTGTGCGCCTGATTTCTTGGAGGTGTTTCCTACCAAACGTCAGCAACAGCAGGGAAGCTGAGACCCAAGCGACGAGTGCGGCGTCCGCGAACATTGCCCGTAATGGTCTGCCGAAGTAGAGAAAGCCAAGCATAGCTAGAACCACTGCGAAGATGCTCAGCGTCTGGTATCGATCTAACAGTCCAAAGTCTCTCCGTCCAACAGTCCAGACCTTGTAGAGGGTGGCGAGATAGAGCGCTAGCCCAACCGCAGCTAGCGTTGCTAAGGAAGCGAGCGCCCAGTACGGGACCCTAAGAATTAGGAGACCTACCTCATCAGCTACTAGACCAAGCCCCGCTCCAAAAACCAAGGCGGTGTCCCATCTCGTGCGGACATCTGTCGCAAAAACCATGATAGTTGACGACGCCAGCAACAATAGAATTCCATAGTAGAGATGATGGATGTGAAATCCCTGAACCCTGATAACAGGACAAGATTGAATACATCTCGCCTCAACAGCGACGAACAACCTCGCAACAACAACAGCCATGGTGAACCCTACAGCAGCAAAGAGGAATCCTACTGGCCCTAGCAGTGGCGCGCCCTTTGGCCGGCTCAACCTGACCTAGTCCTCACTAGTCAAGAAAAATCCTCATTTACAACTTTGTAATCTTGACAAGAATGGAAGACCGGACCCGAGCTATTCGTGCTGGTAACGAGTAGGCAGGAGTGGATAGGTTATGGCATGGGAAGAGTTGAGGCACAACGGCGTGGCTTTTCCGCCGCCTTACGAGCCAAGGAAACTCTCTATCCGAATCCATGGCACTGGTGTCCAACTCTCCCCTGAAGCCGAGGAATTAGCCTACGCGTGGGGAAAGAAGAGAACCACGCCCTATATCCAAGACCCAGTCTTCCAGACAAACTTTCTCTCAGATTTTCTCAAACTTCTGCCCACCCACTTTGCAAATGCAAAGTATTCCGAGTTCGATTTTACCCCGGTATACGAGTATCAGGCAAAGGAAGAGCTTCAGAAGCAGAATCCTGACTTCAAAAAGAAAATGGCCGCTGAGCGGAAACAGCTTCGCCTCTCGCTTAAGGAGAAGTACGGGTTCGCGGAGATTGATGGAGTCAAGACTGAGGTCGCCAATTGGATGGTAGAGCCTCCCAGCCTGTTCATGGGGAGAGGCAGCCATCCGATGAGGGGACGTTGGAAGCCGCGAATCCATCCCGAGGATGTTGTTCTGAACATGTCGGAAAACGCTGAAGCTCCTCGGGGTAACTGGAAGGAGATTGTTCACGATCACGAGTCCATCTGGATTGCCTATTGGGTGGACAAGCTGAGCAACGTCCGCAAATACGTGTGGCCCAGTGATATCTCTGATCTCCGTCAAGAACGAGACAAGCTGAAGTATGATGCTGCTCGGAAACTGCAACGCCGTCTCCCCGAGGTTCGACAGTTCATCGACAAGAATCTTCTATCGCCTGACCTGAAGATGCGCAAGCTCGCGACTGTCTGCTATCTCATTGACAATCTAGCTATGAGGGTGGGCGATGAGAAGGAAGAAGACGAGGCGGACACGGTAGGCGCTTCAACACTTAGAGTCGAACACCTCAAGTTCCTTCCGCATGGGGTTGAGTTCGATTTTCTAGGGAAGGACAGCGTTCGCTGGCAGAAAATCCTGAAGGTCGACGGAACGAATACGCCTATTCGCAAGAATCTTCAAGAATTTTCGCAGGGAAAGGAGCCAGAGGATCTGGTCTTTGATGGTATTACCTCTCAGCACGTGAACCGTTTCCTGAACAAGGCGATGAGAGGCCTGACAGCGAAAGTGTTCAGAACTCACCACGCTACCGAAACCGTTCAGACTTACCTTCGAAACCATAATGGGTTGAAGCGTGAAGAGTCCCCCTATGTGAAGCTGCACCACGCCCGTGTCGCGAATCTCGAAGCGGCTATCAGGTGCAACCACAAACGGACTCCGCCGAAGACTTGGGAGGGAAGCCTCCTCAAGAAGCAACAAAGATTGGACGAACTGAAGACAAGGGAGGTCAAGACGGACACACAGAAGATGAGGCTGGAGGAACGCATCCGAAAACTGAAGCTTGATGTGGATCTCCAGAAGCGGACCCGCGATTACAATCTGAACACTTCGCTCAGAAACTATATTGACCCAAGGGTCTACAAGAACTGGGCGAACAAAGCCGAATTCGACTGGAAGGGCATCTATCCCAAGACTCTGCAGCGAAAGTTTCTCTGGGCGTCTAGGGCCAAAGCCTGACTTGTCTATCGCGATTTCTTAGGGCCTTTGAGCCAGCCTCCGATTCCAAGCTCCCTAGGCTTGATGTCCGCGTCGGTTGTAACCGAGCCATCGTTGTGAAGTTGAAGCCGTCGCCATCTGTTGTCACTTGACATTCCGCGCAGAGTTCTTACTCTTGCAAAGTGCTCAACTTGTCCTCCCTCGTCGCTGCTTCGGAATTCGATAATGCCGTCGCAAAGCGACTCGAACTGTCTGTAGAAAGAGTCCGATGCGATTCCCATCATCACTGAATGAAACATCGCGAGGCCTCGGACCTTTGCGTAGGGAATGATCCTGGTCCTCCAGATATTGATCATCAGTTTCTCATCAGTGTAATGACACATCACCGAGGTGTTATCATCGATGTGCAGCCACTGTTTCTCATCCTCAGCAACCCCCTCTCGGATCATGGTGACTACTTTGCTGCTCCAGTGGTTGAGGTCGAAGGACTGATGTTCGTAAGCCTCCCGTCCTTTTGATCGCATGCCCTCGGGTGTTTCGGGGTGTGCGAGCCCGGTCATCACGTCGTAAGTGTCCAGTATTCTGAGATGGTCTTTCTTCTCCAGCTCTTTCACGTGCAATCCGAGTCTTGTTAGGGATTCTCTAACTTCGTGGGGCGGATGCATGTAGGTATGGTACTCTGTGCGAGCTCCGTTTCTCAACGCGCTAGCGGCTATCGTCAGCGACGTTTCGTACCACGGAGAGTCAGGACCGAACTCTACGAGATAACTAGATCCGAACCTGATTCCGTTGGGAACGAGGTCCTCAAGGATTGCCAGCGCCAGCGTCCGTTCCATGGTCAGTGGTTCACGCTCGGTACGTGTTCCGTTTCTCTAACACTTATGGTTAAAGCTGAACTAGATACCGGTGATGTAGTCAGCCCCACGAGAATCAAGTAATGACAGGAAGCTTGAGTAATCATTGGCAAAACCCAATCTGTTGATTACAACTGATGTCGTTGACCCGGCTAGCGTTCGGGCGCTCTCTAAATACGCGAGGGTTTTCAGCCCAAATGCCCTTGACGAGGCTTCGCTGAGCCAACTCTTACCGTCGATAGACATCCTTCTCGTGTTCTTCTGGCCCAGCTTCTTGACCCCTGAAAACTTGTCGAGAATGAGTAATCTGCGACTCATTCAGAGCATCCTCGCCGGTGTCAACCACATTCCCTTCGCCCAGCTCGACAAGAAAGTCGTTGTTTGTAGCAATGCGGGCGCCTATTCGGATGAGGTTGCCGAGTACGCCTGGTCTCTTCTACTAACGGCCGCCAAGCGAATAGTTGACTTTCACGACGCAGTCAAGACTGATCGATGGACGTTGAGACGAACATTAGGCGGGAAAGAAGTAACCATTCTGGAGCAAAAGACGCTTGGCATCCTTGGATACGGCGGCATAGGGTCCGCTGTTGCACGAATGGGTAAAGGGTTCAGGGTGAACATCCATGCGTTTTCGAGAAAGCCAATTCGAGAGAAAGGCGTGAGATCGTTTCAGGGGAACAAAGGCTTATCGAGAGTACTTGCCGAGAGCGATGCAGTCATTATCTCGCTTCCATTGACAAAGTTCACCAACAAAATCATTGACGCTGACAAACTTGCCACGATGAAGAAAGACGCGATACTTGTGAACATCGCGCGTGGAGAACTGGTGAACGAGACCGCGCTCTACGAGCACCTGAAAGGGAACCCGGATTTTCGATACGCGACTGATGTGTGGTGGTATCGAGAGGGAAAAGAGTCCCTCAAGACCACACATCCGTTCTTCGAACTGCCCAACTTCATCGGGACCCCCCACGTATCAGGTCCGTCAGGTTTAGCCACTGGGAAACCCGCGAAGTTTGCCGTCGAGAATGTGACACGGTTCCTTCGGGGTCTCAAGCCAAAGAACATCGTAAACCCCTCCGAATACCTCGTCACGGACAGGCAAGAATACTAGGTTCTAATCGTCATCCAGCAATCGTCTTGGCAAGAAGATCCAATGACACATTACCCCCCGATATAACTAGCACAACTTTCTCACCGAGCTTCTCTAGATCCTTGTTGGCAAGTAGAACAGCGGCGGGCGCCGCTCCAGAGGGCTCTGGGAAAATATGGGCTTCGCGAACCAATAGTTTCATTGCTGCAAGAATCTCATCGTCTGAAACGTTGTAGACTCCGTCAACGTGCTTCCTGCACGCCTCAAGGGTTAGTTCTCCTACCGCCGATGGAATAAGTCCGTCCGCTATCGATTTCGGCGAGTCGAATGTGACGATCTTCCCGGCTTTGAGCGCTGCTTGGAGTT
>VBBV01000057.1 GCA_005883695.1 Candidatus Bathyarchaeota archaeon
TCCCTCGGCCACGATCTTGGAGAGATAGTCCCACTCGGTAACTATCCCTTCCGGACTTCCCACGGAGGACGCTATGATCGCGTATCCATGCTTTTTCGCTTTCATCTGTCGGGCTCCCTCTAGTGCCGTTGTTTCTCTCGGAAGAGAGAGAAACTCCTTCTCCACAATGTCCTTGGCGACGAGAACCATGGCTAGAACCTGAATAGTCTCGAATAATTAATTGTTGACAAATCACTAATCCACCGGTTCCGCCGTCGCACTCTTTGATTCGGGAACTCCTACGAACTTCTGACCCCGCAATGCCGAGGGGACAACTGCAACAAGGCTCATGATCCCCATTATCAGGAATATCGTATGCATGGGTCCCACGAATGAAGCAATGTTATTGGTAGACATCAAACGGGAAGGGATCTCGCCGGCAAAGACCTCTTGGAGAACATTTGGTGGAATGGTTGTCGCCAAGACAACAAAAGACACTGAGAGACTGAGAAGAGCGCCTGTGGTTACGAGAGTCGCTGACATTCCGGATGCAACGCCTCGCCTGGTTACCGGGGTCGCGTTCATGATTGAGCTTATGTTCGGTGCGACGAACATTCCGCCACCGGCTCCGCTAACAACCATGAGCGTTGCGAGGATTGGGTAGGAAGCATCCCCCGGGACTATCGCAAACCCGAACAATGCCGCAGCCGATATCAAGAGACCCCCTGTGGTAAAACCTCGGGCTCCATACTTGTCAGAAAGATAACCGCTCAACGGCCCCACGGTGACGAAGGCGACCGCGAACGGTATCAGATTAATGCCAGCGGTTAATGCATCTTCGAGCAATGCGCCTTGGAAGAAAATTGTCAGCACGAGGGATATTCCACTCCTTGAGATAGAGGCCAGAAAGTTGCTCAATATTCCAGCCGTGAACGGTCTGATCTTGAACAGCTTCAAGTCCATCAACGGAGTCGGGGCTTTCAGTTCCACGTAGCCAAATCCGGCGAGCGCGACCAAGCCCACGACCATCATCACCAGGTCGAGAAGAGTATACCCGGACAATGCTCCCAACGTCAGCCCGATGAGGAAGACGGACAATCCTCCTGCGAACAGAAGGTTCCCCGGCAGATCTATTCTTTCATGCTTGACTGTCCCAAGTTCCCGGAGTTTCTTGTAAGCCCAGAACGTTGCGAATACGCCTATTGGCAAGTTTATCCAGAATATAGACTGCCAGCCCAAGGCCACCGTCAGCACCCCTCCAAGCACGAGGCCGATGACAGACCCGCTGATACCTGCTACAAGGTTGACCCCGATAGCGCGTCCCCTCTCGTTCGGAGGAAACGCATCTGTCAGAATCGCCGCGTTATTCGCCCAAATCAGCGCCGCACCTACTCCTTGAATGAGACGGAAGAAGACAAGCATCGTCCCGGTGAGGGCGAGGCTGCAAAGTCCCGAGCCGATTGTGAATATCAGAAAGCCGATGTTGTAGAGACGCACTTTGCCGTACATGTCGGCTAAACGGCCGAACAGGAGTAGCAGGACCGCGGTCATGAGAATGTAGCCCATCAGCACCCAAAGGGCTTCGAAAGCCGACGCGTGCAATGTCCGGGTAATTGTGGGCAGAGCGATGAGAACAATGTTCCCATCAAGCTGGGACATGAAGGCGCCGATAGTGGTGTTCGTCAGTACGGTGTACTTGTATTCCATGCCCTAGCCCCCGTTCTTTTCGGTTAATTGGAACGGTGCGCTGTAAGAAATCCCGTATAAGGACTAGTGCATCTGGCTCTCCCAACCTGGAGAGGGCGACTCCTGTAGCTTTTCGCGGCTCTCGATAACAACCGTCGCACTTACAACAGAGGATCTGTTCATGTCAGGCCTTGCTTAGCTAGCAATATTACTACGGATTCCAGTTGGTTTGTGGTATCAGCCTGAGAGTCACTTGACATGAGCGTCCACTACGGCCTGTATGTGATGAACTTCGGAGAGGCTTCAGATGCACGGTTTCTCTGCGAGCTCGCGGGCGAGGCTGAAGATGCAGGATGGGACGGGTTCTTTCTCACAGACACGATAATGTACCATAGAGATGGCAAAGAACCAGTTGTTGACAGTCTCACAGCGCTTGCAGCAATCGCCGTGAATACGAAACATATCCGGATAGGAACTGCAATCGCATCTCTGCCCCGTCGACCACCTTGGCTAGTTGCCCGCGAGGCCGTCACCATTGACCGGCTTTCAGGTGGACGGTTGACACTGGGGGTTGGACTGGGAGACCCGCCGGATTCCGAGTTTCAAAGCTTTGGACAAGAAAGTGATCCAAGAATCCGAGGAGAGAAGCTTGACGAGACATTAGACATTCTTGTTGGCCTTTGGACAGGCAAAGAATTTAGCTACCACGGGAAACACTACCACATAGACAAGGCACGCTTCTTGCCCACGCCGAAGCAAGAGCCCCGCGTCCCGATATGGGTCGGAGGCTCATGGCCCAACAAGCCGCCATTCCGTCGAGCAGCACGATGGGATGGAGTAATTCCGGTCAAGGATCAGGAAACGGTCAAACTAGAACCAAGAGATCTTCTCGATATAATGGCGTACATCAGGAAACAACGTACAAGCAAGGACCCTTTCGACACCGTCATCATTGGCAACGGAAAGTCAGAACAAGAGATCAAGACAAGAAGGAAACAGTACGAGCAGCAGGGAATCACCTGGTGGCTAAGATATCTTCCCCGCTATCGTAATTCTCAGAAGGAGATTAGTAAGCAGGTGCGAAAGGGCCCACCAGGCTGAGCATACCAGCCTAGATCTGGTCTCTGAGAGAGTCTGCATCTGGATGAAACGGTGAACTGTTAGAAATCCCGGATACGTAGTTTTCCGCAGTTCGCGCGATGTGAAAGCAAAAAATATGAGATCGAGTTCTTTCAACAGAAACTATTAGCTGTTAGTAGAGTTCCCTTCTTCTGGCTGTTAGGTTTATGGTCATCTCGGCGACATCCTCTCCATACTCAGAGATGCGTTTCATGCTCTCGAGGGCCAATCTTACAGCGACGACAGTCTTTTGGTTGAGACGAAAGTCAAAGAGCTTGTCCATCACGCCCTCAGCGTCCTTCTCAACTCTCTGAGCAGATATGATTGAAGTGTTCGCCACTGTTCCGTCGACTTTCGTCAAGGACTTCAAGGCATCCTCCAAGACCGAGCTGGTCAAGTCGCTAACCTTTGACAAATCTCCGACCAGTCGGTGTGGAAGAGGTGACTCGATTTCAGAGGTCATCCTCGCGATTGTCGTCGCATGATCAGCTATCCTCTCAAGACTCTTCGAAACCACACGATAAACTAGGCAATCTCGGGGATCCGCAAGTCCGATCTCCAGAATCAGGCTCCTGTTCAGAACAGCCATGGTAAGTTGTCGTATCAAGAACAGGTAAAACCGGTCAACCTCTTCGTCTCTTTTGATAACTTCCTCAGCGAGCGCAATATCTCCATTCTTCAGAGAATCTACTGCGTCACGCAACATGAGTTTGGCGATAAGGCTCATTCTTGAGATGACCTTTGGTGCCGGAAGGTCGCCGTAGGTTGAAAGGCACTGAATTATCAGCTCATCTTTTGACTCTTCAATAATCTCGGACCCTACGAACATCCGTCTTGCGGCCTCTCTAAGGTATGTGCGAAGGTCGGGCCTTGACGGCGCCGGAAACCTAATCCTAATCATATCATACCCTGCCAAGTACTGGGCGACAACAGTTCTCAAGATCTGCTCTCTATCCTGATCCTTTGTGGGCGTAAGTGCAATCTCTGCACCCTTGCCTTGAGTGGCCGGGATCTTCTCGTGAGGGACCAGAGTTAGCGAAGAATCCGACCGCGGAAGAACCGCCACTACATCCCCCGCCTTTAGGCCCTGTTCCCTTACCCAATCCTTGGGAAGAGACACAGTATAGCTCGCTCCCCCGGTCATCTGGAGCCTTCGAAGCTCAACCTGCTTCATTTGCTGAACCTCTCTCCATTGATCTATGTATATGTTTACCCTAGCTATATACTCGGTGAGTTATTCACTTATTGCCGGGGGTTCAATTCGGACATCGCGTGAAAAGCACGATGAGTCCAACAGACGAGAGATCAACGAGAGCTGGACTTTTTTCGAGCTTTGTATCCTGATATAGGGGAGAGTGGCGGCACGTACCATATCGACGCGCTGACCGAACCGATCACAAGGACGAGATGGACTGAATTCAAAACTCCCTCTCTTAGGGTTTCAATGAGGCTTCTCGATATTGCTGAGAGCGGTGACACCTATGACCCAGAAGTTGAGCAATCCTTCGGAGGAGAACTCGAAAGCTGGTCAGCTCTTCAAACCGTGCCTAGGGCGTAGATGCAAAGCTGTGAGCTCCTAACTCTTCCTCGGTGGCTCCTGAATTGGCGAATACTGTGATCTACTGACCTACATAGGCAATCAGTATTATCAGTGGGACGATTAATTACTCAGTCGCCCCCTCTTGTTGTCCATGGGACTAAGGGAGCTTCTCATACCCCGGGAGAAAATCTTCTTTCAATTACTCGAAGAAGAGTCGAAGAATGTCCTGGCGGGGGCCACAGCTTTCAATGAGCTGATCCAGAACTTCGACCATTTGGCAGACAAAAGGAACCAGATGAAAGACATAGAGCACCACGGAGACGAAATTGTTCACTCAATCTATGACCGTCTCGTAAAGACATTCATCACTCCTATCGATAGAGAAGACATTAGCAAGCTCGCTTCTCTCTACGACGATGTCTTGGACTACATCTACGCCGCTGTCAACCGTCTCTTTCTCTATGAGGTCGAATCACCAACAGAGCCTATGAGACGGTTCGCCGACCTTGTTTTGAAGTCAGTCCGGGAAATCGACTTCGCATTCGCCAGCATTCAAAAGATCAAGGCCTCTGAGATCGAGACCCGATGCAATGAGGTCGACACCTTGGAGAACGAAGCGGATGTTGTTCTGAACGAGTCAGTCGCCGCCCTTTTCAAGACAAACGATGCGATCTCAAGATGTTGTCCAGGTGATCAGGGACATAATCCTGGAGTACTCCTAGCCAAGAAAGGGTCCTCCTAATGTCCACGACAGTACCGTTTGAGATAGTTGTCCTAGTGGTCGTTGTTGCCCTAGGCTTCGATTTCATGAATGGGTTTCATGACGCGGCGAATTCTGTTGCTACCGTGGTTTCTACGAGAGTTCTCTCTCCCCGTGTCGCCGTGCTCTGGGCCGCGTTCTTCAATTTCGTGGCAGCCTTCGTCTTCGGAGTCAACGTCGCCTCAACCATCGGTAAGGGAACCATCGACCCGAAGATAGTCACCGCCTGGCTCCTCCTTGCTGTTCTCACCGGTGCCATCTCTTGGGACGTCATAACATGGTGGTTTGGACTGCCCACGAGTTCGTCCCACGCATTGGTGGGCGGCCTCATCGGTGCCGGGGTCGTGAAGGGAGGGTGGGGCGTAGTCCAGATCGCTGGCGTCAGCAAGATCGCATACTTCATAGTGCTGTCTCCCGTGATTGGCTTCTTCCTCGCCATTGGCCTAGTCCTACTCACGGTGAGAATTGCCATGCGGTATTCCCGTTCCGCATCTGACCACGCGTTCCGACGGCTCCAGCTCGTATCCGCGGCCCTATACAGTCTAGGGCACGGAACGAATGATGCGCAGAAGACGATGGGGATTATAGCGGCCCTCCTTTTCGCGCAGGGACTGTTAGGTCCGACGTTCTACGTTCCATTCTACGTCATACTACTGGCGGGAACCTCGATGGGACTCGGAACCTACTTCGGGGGATGGAGAATAGTTCGCACAATGGGCATGAAGATCACAAAGTTACACCCGTTCGGAGGGTTCAGCGCCGAAACCGCGGCGGCAACAACGCTTTTCGCCACCGCATCCCTCGGAATTCCCGTCAGCACTACTCACACCATAGCCGGGGCGATCATGGGAGTCGGTTCCACCCGCAGACTCTCAGCGGTAAGATGGGGAGTGGCCCGTAGGATCGTCTACGCGTGGATCCTCACGATTCCCGCTGATGACCAGGACAATGGGACGCACACATGTTCAGAGACTTGCAAGTTCACGGGCAAACCCGCTCATCATGGAGGAAAATGTTGCAAATCGGAGTGTTCCCAGTGGGGCTCAAGTGCTATGGTTTCTCTGTTATGGCGGATATAGCCGGATGATCATCTTGTTCGGTTACCACTCTGTCTGAACAACGGCCTCGATGGCCCTGTCGGTTGTCACAACGACTGAGTTCGTTTCCAGCGCAATGGATGAGATTAGAGAGTCGAAGTAGTCCATCCCTTGCCTCTGAAGTTCCACAGCTGAATATATGGACGAGATGGAGTGTGCGATGATCTTCGATCTTGGAATCCTACTTTCGAGGGCACGCCAGGATAATTCTCTCTCAGAATCTTCGTATCCTCTCATCTTCATGACAAGGTCGGCCTCGACGAGAGAGATCATCGGGACAAAGATGTCATTATGAGAGACGACTTGGGCAATATGTTCTGTGGAGCGTTTGTGGGTTCGATCCTTGGGGTTGAGGCAGCCGATCAAGGCAACTGTATCTAGGAGTTTCATTTTTTCTTCATTGATCTTCGAACGTATGCTGCGGCCTCATGATCAGCCTCATCCCACCCTGCAAGCTTCCTTGACCCGATCTGTTGGGCCCTAGCCATCAGAACACTCGTATCCAAGAGTTCTACCCTGCCGATACCTGTTGCCCTCACGACAAGTCTGTGGTTAACATCGATACCTGCTTCAAGCCTAATCTTCTTCGGTAGTACGAGTCTGCCCTTGCTATCCACCGAAACAGTCTCGTTCATGAGGTCTCTTTCGCGCTCCCACTACTTAAGCGTGGTGGGACAAAAACACTTCTTTTAGGTATAATTCCCACCAGCACGCAAAGGTGGGATTCAGTACCGAATTTGCCGGATAGGTCTGTAGGCAACCATGCCCAGCACGACGACAGGGATCAGAGCCTATAGGTTTGCAGGCAAACCTTGTCAAGTCACATGGAGATGGTATTCTGACCGGGACCAATCACTGTTGGGGGGCCGTCCGTCTTGCGGGGTCCCGCTAGATTGAAATAACGGTTTACAATGGTAAACCAGTTGAGGTCGTATTATGACAGAGGTAACCGTAGCGACTAAGATAAGTTCCGGGGAGTTGAAGCTCATAGACGCCCTAGTTCGCCGGAGAGGCCTGCTCAACCGTAGCGACCTTGTCAGGGAGGCCATCAGGCTCTATCTTAGCCTGTCAAGCCTTGAAACTGAGGCCCGACTCAGGATGCTTCGTCTTATCAATGAGAGTGTAGGAGTCTCTGGGAAGACCGCGGCTCAGCTAGTTGAGGAGGCTCGAAGAGAGGAAGACGCTTGAGAATCTACTTAGAGCCCAGTACACTGGTCAAGCTCTTCAAAGCCGAGGCTGGCAGCGACCAGATGATTCGACTAGTCAGTATTCTTGACAAGAACCCCAAATGGTATGGCACCTCGTCGAGATGGAGCCTTTTAGAGGTGG
>VBBV01000058.1:0-4462 GCA_005883695.1 Candidatus Bathyarchaeota archaeon
GTCAAGTATTCTGAGGAACGCTACAGGGAGTGCCGGAAAGAGCTGGAAGGATTGCTGAAGACCGTAGGTTTTGACGTTTCAAAGGTCCCGTTCGTCCCGACTAGCGGATGGCTGGGCGATAATCTGTCGAAGAAGAGTACGAACACGCCGTGGTACAAGGGGGTTACAGTGTTCGATGCGCTCAACGATTTCATTCCGCCACCGAAGCCCTTGGACAAACCTCTACGCGTTCCGATTCAAGACGTGTACACGATCACTGGTGTTGGAACTGTCCCGGTGGGACGTGTCGAGACGGGTGTTGTGAAGGATGGTGACAAGGTCATCTTCAATCCCTCCGGAAAACTCGGCGAGGTAAAATCGATCGAGACCCATCACGTTCGAATGGCAAAGGCTGAGCCCGGGGACAACATCGGCTTCAACATCAGAGGTGTTGCAAAGAACGAGATCGGACGGGGAGAGGTCATGGGCCACACCGACAAACCACCGACGATCGCGAAAGAGTTCATCGGACAGATCATAATCATCTACCACCCGACCGCTATCGCCGCAGGATACACCCCGGTGCTGCACGCGCATACCGCGACGGTCGGCGTGACGTTCGAGGAACTCATCAAGAAGATTGACCCGCGTACTGGTCAGGTCGTTGAGGAGAAACCTAGCTTCCTCAAGGTCGGGGATAGCGCTTTGGTGAAGATGAAGCCCTTGCACAACATGGTCCTAGAGGCTTTCTCTGACATTCCAGAGCTTGGAAGGTTTGCCATCAGGGACATGGGCAGCACCGTCGGGGTAGGCGTCGTCAAAGAGATCCTTACGAAAGGCTAACCCAACACAACCATTCCTCACTGAATGTTAGCCGTGGACCAAGGAGGGTCCATAGATTGGAGGTTCATTTCGAGCACGTGCCCGATAGGCTTTTCTTTGGAAGAAGGCTATCATGGGGACATGCACCTAGTGATCCTATCTCTGGGAACAGTCCTCATCTTAGCCCGCTTCGCGTGCAGCGGAAGGCAGAGATGGATGCGATCCTGGAAGCCTAGACTAGGCCTCAAGTGAGCCCACCGCTAACCTGTCACCCGCCGGAATTCGCGGTAGGATATTATCAGGTCCATCGCAATCCCCTTGACCCCAGAATTTCCGCGAGAGTTTACACCAAGGTTTTTAACCGCACCGGACCCGCCCTGACTCTTCGCTGCAAAGGTCGACGATGAAGGTATCCTGGTATGGTTTCCAAAGCTAGAATCCGCCTGTCCAGCACAGACCCCCAGGACATCAACACCATCTGCACCGAGATCAAAGACATTGCCGATAAGACTGGTGTCAAGCTGAAAGGACCAATACCACTGCCGACCAAGAAGCTCATCGTCCCATCGAGAAAATCGCCTGCGGGACAAGGAACTCACACTTTCGACAAGTGGGAGATGAGGATTCACAAGCGCCTCATTGACGTGGACCCGAATGAACGATTCTTGAAGAGACTGATGAGGATAAGAGCGCCTGACGACGTCTTTATCGAAATAGAACTACTGTAGGGACTACTTTCTCATTCGTCTGACAGAATTCGACTTTCGCTTTCGTGGCCGTCTTACGTATATTGCGAGGCTGCCAAGTACGATCATGGAGGTAAACCCGACGGTGACATATGACACGGACGAATCAACGACATTGACTCTTACAAAGACGTCGAGACTCACTTGCGAGTTGAATGCGGTCAGTGCTACATACCGCTGCCCTAGGGTCGCGTTCCAAGCGGCAAAAATCGTAATGCTCGTAGAATAGGGAACGCTGGCTGGAATAATATCTGATTGAGAGGAGCTGTAGATCTGTGGAGGATAATAACCCGGGGCGTCCTGGGTCACTGCCGACGAATGGAGCGAGAATTTTCCCCGGTCCACTGAGTTGACAATAACCGATACCTGCCGGGAGCCACCCCTCTGAATTACTATGTCGGGCAGCACTCTGCCAAGGCTAATCGGGACTGGTACACTGGCGTTCACGTAACCTATCTGGCCTAATGCCCAGGCGACGAACCATACAAGATTATTCGGGCCCGGCATCACCCACCACATCAACGGGATGGAACTTCCAGGGACCGAATACTCGGTAAGGACGCCGGTCGACGGATCATAACGAGCAACGCGCCCGGCAATGTGTTCCGAGAACCAGACCACGTTCCTTGCGTCGATAAAGATGGCATGAGGAAGCCCGTTGATACAGTTGTCCGGGCAATAACCAATCGGAAACACCTTCCAAACGTTTGTGAGCGGATCTAACACTCCAAATTGGTTGCTACCGTGATCAGTAAACCAGACGTTGCCAGAAGAGTCAACTGCGACCTGTATTGGTGCGGCCAGGTTCACGTATGAAGGGGGAGAAAACTCATCGGGGACGGGAGAGACCTCAGGAACAAGACGACCAATTTTCTTAGACCCGGCCTCGGCAAACCATATCGTCTTCCCAGAGGGAGAAACGGTAATGCCTTGAACGATGGCCCCGCTCGTTCGAACCGGATAGGTCTGATTCAAGTGACTCAAAGGGTCGTACATGGCAATACTACTCGCCCCAGATGAGCCCACCATGGACATCCATATTCGACCTTGAGTGTCATTCGCGAGGTACTCTAGGCTTTGGTCTGGAAAGGTAATCGCCTTTGTCTCACTTGTCTGGTCCATATTACTCGTGTCGTAGAATGCCAGCGTCGAGTTCTCCGTGAACCAAACCTTCGTTGAAGGATTCACCGGGTCGGCAAGAATCGAACTTACGATCACGTTTGGGAGACTTATGACCGCTTTCGAGGTTCCATCGATGAAGAATTCTTTGATTTGGGAGGTAGGAGGATTCCCCGTGGCTATGCCGGCAACCCAAATCGTTGAGCCTGTTGGATAGACGAGCCACGGGCTCGGGCTTCCACTGGGGACCTTCGGCAGAAGAGTCACGTATTGTTGAGCACCGGTCTCAAGGACAAGGGCGGGCCCCACGGCCTGTGGAGGATGAGTTAGCGCGTTACCTAATGCCGAGAGAGCGATAAGAATCAGGATTGGTCCGATCGAGTGTGATAATCGCATGATCATCCTGGCGTTGCCTAGGTTACATTTAGGAGACCAGTCCGCATGAATTGGTGGACTGTGCAAACGCCGAGTGAGCAGTACATAGTGAACTGC
The DNA here is from genome assembly GCA_005883695.1 of Candidatus Bathyarchaeota archaeon. Next base: position 3,159 of record VBBV01000058.1, read on the forward strand.
CCTATTTTGGTCGCTTGGAATTTCAATGTCTGGGGGGGGCCTCCGCCGACAATTTCCAAGCCGCTGTTGGAGTAGTAAGTTACTGCGAACCCGTGAGCCTGTGTGTCGTTGTTAATTATGGTGATCTCAACCTTATCGCATTGGTGAACCGTGGTGACAGGCCAAGGGCCAGTTTGAAACTTGCTCCCGTTGTACCCGTTTAGATCAGCAACGATCGTGATGGAGCGAGTGGCTCCACTCACACCCGAACAGGGAGATGGGGGAGGGCTGAGTACTACTGCGAACACTCCGCCTGCTGCGAGAGAAGTGGCAACGAGCGCGATTATGACCATCTCGCTAGTTCTCAACGATCACACCCAAGGTTCTCAGCCTGATAGAGGGCCCGGACTAGAAGTTTGGAGGAACCCCGCTAAATAGAGCCATGGTCAATACGTTCAACAGGACATTGGCCCGTAGAGAACAGGTACCAAAAGAACATGATCTGGCTCTCTAGGCTAAAGAGGACCATGAGCTCGAAGGGTTTAGCCTAGGCTACTTTTGAACCTGCCGGGCTATCCGTATGTTATGACTATGTTATCAGGCACACAGGGCTGGAATACGCAAAGAGCGGTAGAGGACGCTGCTTTGCGGGGGAAAACGTGATTTTGAAAGCTAGTATCGGGATTGCCATTTACAGTCATGTTTAGGTGGTGTGTTCCGTCTACTTTGTGGTCGAAAATCTGAGTAGAGTTGAAGATAGCGGAACCAGTCGCCAAGCGTGTAGTCTCTGTTTTGATCGGTCTCAATATGGAGCGTACCGGTCGCGTCATGGGTGTGAATCGGTTGCTGACATCCATTGTCGAATGTTCCAGGCGATGGGGGAAGGGCAAAGTTGGCTCCGTTTATGGAGATAGTCAAGTTGGGGTGGGAGTGGTAGACTTGACCCTCAACGCAATGGCTCAGATAGTCAGGCAACGGTACAAGGTTCGGTGGCGGGCGCAAAAAGACGACGGCGACTACGATTACCGCAATGAGAATTATTGCAATAGTGAAGGTGGTCAGTGCTCTCTGTCGGCGTTTTCTCTTGACATCTCCTAGAATCTTCTGCTTGCGGGTCTGGGTCTGAGACATCGAGAAAGCCTGTGTGCGAAGCACAACGCGTTCGAGCAATAATATCTTTGGGGCGGACCTCCAATATGAGATGAACGATTGACACTCGTTGGCCTTCCGCAGGCATGATACGCCTTAAGGCATATTTGAGAAGGCTAATGAGGTGGTTTCCCTCTGCGGGGGTACCAGAGTCAGGTCAATCATCTGACTAAATG
>VBBV01000058.1:4593-8869 GCA_005883695.1 Candidatus Bathyarchaeota archaeon
TCATACTGTGATGGACACATCAAGTGTGAGCAGTCAGAATATCGGGGGTAGGGCTCGCTTTGACTTCTCTCCAGGTGAAAATCATTACGGGAATTATTACGCCTATCATGAACGCCAGAACTATCAGATTTCCAAAATCTAGGGGAATGATGTCTTGTATGCCAGTTCGGAAGAGTATCCCCGCAATGATGAATATTATGCCGCCGTAAAATAGACTGCGTGCCCCTGCTCTCGTTCCGAAGGTCTGGATTCTTTCGGGACCCCACTTCTTCGCGATCTGGAGGACGCCACCGAAGAGCGAACCAATTGCTAGCAACACGATTAGTGTGCCAAAGCCGAATGCTGCCCCAGGTGCGAACCCAAGGTATGCAACAGGCATTGCTGGAACAGCGACCAAATAGATGAAGGTGGTGAACAGCCCAGTGTCGACGCCGAAGCCCGCGATGAACCCGTGGATTACACACCAGTGTGTGGGAACCCGTCTTGAGGCGCCTTTCTCATCGTAATGCGTTCTAGCATGAGTGCGCAGGAATCGAGCCAGAGGATGCCAAGACGGCAATTTTCCAGACAATATCAGGTATCCTGCAAGGGACATGGCGATTCCGACTGCTACGTAGACGAGTGCGTTCAAGCCTTCATCGAAGGCGAGATAACTAGCGAGTGCAAAATAAACGAGTTGGGCCATAATTGCACGTTGGAGTGTGAAGGCCGAGGCGAAAAACATGCCTGAGAGCATTCCCCCTCTCCCGGTAGCTGAACCCACTGAATAGCTGAAGGTGATTGGCCAAGTATGTTCATCCGGAATGACCCCGTGTAGCATTCCGAGCCCCAGGGAACCTAGCAAGAGAACGATCCATTCGGGGAGAAGAGGGATCACGTTACGCGAGATGGAGGTGGAATTATTAAGTATTTTCCGGATTTTAATAACCCTAATATAAGGAGTCAGCTGGAAATTATTATGGCACAGACACATGCCCATAGTCAGCGTCTCGTTACCAAACGAACTAGTCGATTCCATGACTGCGATTCAGGAATCCCAAGGATACGCAGGAAGATCTGACGTAGTCAGAGCCGCAATACGTCTACTATTATCAGACTCAAGAGAGAAAGCGTCACTCACCGGCCGAGTAGCAGCAATTCTCGTAGTTACACATGACGAATCGAACGAGGAGCCGATCACTCGATTGAAGCATGCCTACGATGACATTGTGCGAACCCACATTCACAACAAGATGGGCCAAAACAATTGCTTCGAACTTTTTCTCCTAGAAGGGGAAGGGAGGAAGGTCGCTTCGATGACTAGTGCATTCCAAAAAGAGAAGAAGCTGAAAAGCGTAAGGCTCCTCGTGGTCCGATAGGCTTGACGAAGGGTCCAGAGGTACGTAGCGAGACGACAGGACCTGAGATCTTCGGATAGACTCAAAACCCGACACCTCCATCGAATTCACGCCGTTTTGAATCGACGCGAGAATTGCGGCAGCAGTTTGGTCCTTAGCCCGAATGGAATAGTGCCGCGAAGTAGATTGTTAGTAGTCCAAGGGTTATGAGTATGGCCATCGTTATCGATTCTTTCGAGGTTGCAACCTTCGAGTTGTCGAACATCGGTCCAAAGAGTCTAACCGCGGCATAGATCGCCGTTCCGGTTCCCAGGGCGTAGAAATAGCTACTGTCATAGGTTAGGTAATAGCCGCTGGCAGCGCCGATGAGCGAGGGAATCGTGAAGATGGTACTCAGGACTGCTAGGTCTCTCAGCTTGCCAGTCGTATTGTTAGAGTGCTGGATAGAATATGCGCAGTAACAGGCGCCAATTATCATAGGTTCAAGGGCCTTGTGCAAAACGTACGCTACTCCGCCCGAAATGCCGCCGAATGTGTCGAGGAGTGACGTACTCGTTGTTAGGGCTGCAGTTCCGCCGAAGGCGGCACCCTCCCCGAGCCCATGGATTCCTAATGCCACCGCCACCAGCACCGGTATCGCCAGTCCATGCTTTCCAACTGCCAATTGGGGCGAAAAGATATTCCGATTGCGATCAACTGAAAAGAAAGAGAGTAAGCCAATCACAAAGAGCCCTACTATTGCAAGCTGACCTACTCCTCCGGAGAAACCCGAGTTGACATCGAGGCTTGCTGCCCCTGTTATCGTGTCGACGAAAAACCAGAACAAAATCCCGAAAGCAAACGCCGCAACGTATCTTGCCTGTAATTTCATTCCCACCAAAACAATAAGGAGTAACCCTACAAACGCGGGAATCAGCGTCGACGCAGTCCATGGGAGGAAACTCTCAGCGAATCCCAGCATGAGCAGATGTCTCGATCGGAGTGTTCTAAGGGTTTTTGGCTCAAATTACGAACAATGCAGAAACAGTTCTTGTGCGTCTGACATGGAATGATTTCTTGTTCGCAGGTTGAGCCATGACTTTCTTAATCATCGAATCTCAGTCTTTCCATTCCTGCATTCGCGGCGTAGTTAGGTTTCCATGCAACGTGCATTGCAAGTCGATTCAGAGGTTGGTAGAAGCGGAATGATATCAGGGAGTTCGGGCCGGGAAGGGTCCACACGGACAAAAATATTGCACCGGGTTCTGACGATCATACTCATCGTAGTGGCAGTCACGGGGTTTTTCGCTGCGGCGTATACGTTTCATTTCTTCGGTCTAGGGACAACGAACTGTTGGGCCCGTCCCGCGAGCGTGCCGGGAAGTTCTACTTACTTTGTCGTCGTGATGTCTAACGAGGGGATGAATGTCGGGTTCAACGGTAGCAAGTTCCAAAGCGGCTCTTGGCCCATAATGAATGTCACGCTGGGGAGAACCGTTACGATTCATGTCATAAACAATGATACCGTTCAGTCTCATGGGTTTGCGATACAGCGCTACTTTAGCGGATTTGCGTTGGGTCCCGGCACGTGTAGTAATGTAACGTTTACCGCCGATCAATCGGGCTCGTTCTTGGTCTACTGTTACATCTCCTGTTCGATCCACCTATTCATGCAGAATGGGAGACTTAACGTGAATCCTTAGCCAGGTAGAAAGCGCGACGTGGCTATCCATGGGTAACATCACCAATAGGTTAGTCAGGCAAGCCTTGCTAGAGTTTCGAGTACCAGATGTAACAGATAGTCCCGAGCAATGCAAAAGCGAGTGAGGGTCCGGCAAGGGTCGCGATAGACCTCAGTGAATCCCCAGCAGGAACTTGTGCAAAAGCAATAGGCGAGAGTTGCCGGAACGCCTGAATAGCCCACGTCATAGGGTTGGATGATACTATCGGGGCTAGAAAGCTGGGAAACACGCTTACTGGATAGAACAATGCGCTGAGAAAGGACAGGTAGAGCTGGATTGCGCTACGGACCGTGACCCACATTTCTATGCTCGAAGAGAACGCGGAGATAGCCATTGAAAGGCCGACTATTCCCAGCGAGAAGAGACCGACTATGAGATAGGCTACGAAAATCTTCGGAGTAAAAAGTATCCCGTAGAGGTAGCATATGACAAGGGTCCCCGGGAAAGTCGCGATCACGCTTCTAACAACCCCGCCTAAGACCCTTGAGAAAGCGAGAACGGGCCTCTGCACTGGAAGAGTCAGAAGGTACGATGTCAGGTCTTTGATGTACTTCTCACGCCAAACATCTCTGCCTGATTGGAATGCAGCAACCATGGCCGTTATGAGGTTCGAGCCGGGCGCGATGAAGAGGAAGTAGTTCGCGCCCTGTCCCGTAACGAGCCGACCGAAGGTCGCAGCCGTAACAAAGAGGTCGATCGCGAAGTTTGCGAACATTATCGCGACAAGAAACGCGTCGGAGAAGAGGATCCGAACGTCTCGCTCGATGATCAGCGGAATGAGTCGCGTATTGCTCAACCGTAGATCCCTCCCTCTAGACGGCGGAAATAGAACGCAGCGCCCAACCCAAGGAAGATCACGACGAATGCCACTAGCCCCGCGATCGCGGGAAGGTCCAGAGTGAACCCGACAAGAGAACTACGTGCAGTGTCAGCGGCAAACGAAACCGGCGAGAAGGGGGCAAACAACGAAACATAAAACGGCATGAAGGCGATTGGGTAGAGAGCCGTGCTTCCCCTTGACACAGCGAGCTCGAGAAGGGCGAGAACCACATCAAATCTGTTAGCGCTCTTCACACTCACAGCCACGGTTATCGACATGCCAGTAACGCCGAAGGCCAGGAGGAAGAGCGATACGAGAGCTGTGAGGATCGAGAGCGGCTGATTGAACCCCCAAACAAAGGCGACGATGACAAACATTGGTATGGTGTAGATTATGGC
>VBBV01000026.1 GCA_005883695.1 Candidatus Bathyarchaeota archaeon
GTATTCCAAAAAAGATTCCAGCAAGCACTTGGCCTAGTGGAAGCCGGAAAAGTTCGAAAATACCATTTCTCTCCAAGCGGCAGAACGATCTGGGTGGTAGCTGGTCGGGGTCGAGACTATCAGGTTCTCCCGGACAGCTTGTTCTGTACATGTGACGACTATTATTTTCGGGTGATGGAGCACAAGAAACAATTGTGCTACCACATCATCGCTCAACAACTCTCTGAGGCGATGAGCAAGCATGACGCGATTGATATGATTGACTCACGCTATCCAGAGATTACTTCCAAACTTACCATGATCGGTTCACGCGAGTAATCTCAAGGTTTTAGTAGCCGTTTCCGAGTTTGTGCGAGAACGTACCGCGTGAACCGACATGTCTTACAACCTTGACCCAAACTCGGAGTACGCACTACTCCAGCTCTTGCTATACATCTTCAGCTTTGCCACCCTCGTTCTAATCTTCCTCTATATCGCAGCCGAACGTCCAGGGGAGGGAAAGAAGAAGGCCGAAGAGGAAGAAGAATAAATCGTCCCATAGATGACTATTAGTGCAGTAGATGCGTAGCTCGGCATTCTCAACCCTCAAGCCCTCAGTCCTACAGAGGCTCGAGAAAGAAGGCTTCCTAGAAGCCAGCCCGATCCAAGAACTAGCCATCCCCGCAATTCTGAGCGGCGAAAACGTTCTTCTGATTGCTCCAACAGGAACCGGCAAGACGCTCGCCGCAATCCTCCCCGTCCTCGATAGGCTCATCGAAGCCAGAGCAGAAGGAAAGCCTCGGGGAATCTCAGTCCTGTATGTGACCCCGCTCCGGGCTCTCAACAGAGACCTTCTCCGCCGACTTGAAGAGATGGGGAAGGATCTTGACATCAAAATCCAGGTCCGACACGGAGACACCCCGATCAGCGCTAGATCTCGACAAGCCAAGAGCCCTCCGGACGTTATGATCACAACGCCTGAGACTCTCCAAGCCATTCTGATCGGGAAGAGGATGAAAGAACATCTTCGCTCGGTCCGGTGGGTCGTCGTCGACGAAGTCCATGAACTAGCAACGGACGAGAGGGGCGTCCAGCTCTCTTTCGCCCTGGAACGACTACTAGAACTAACCGGCGTCGAATTTCAGCGAATCGGCCTATCCGCCACAATAGGCGAGCCTGAACGCATAGCTCAATTCTTGGTCGGATCGGGCCGAAGGGTCGCAGTACTTCGCTCCGATGAGACGAGGGGTCTTCAGATCAGTGTTCGATCCGTTCATCCCAGCTCAGGGGACCTGAAAGAATCCGTCAACCTGGGCCTACCAGCATCGACAGTTTCTAGGGCTCGCATGATACTAGGCATCATTCAATCCCACAAATCAGCCCTAGTGTTCACCAACACACGGGAGCATGCAGAGGCATTAGCCGCCCAGATTCAAGCAATCGGAGCTGGGGTCGCTGTCCGAGTACACCACGGATCCCTGTCGAGAGAGTTGCGTGAAGAAGCGGAGAAGGAATTTCAAGAAGGCAAACTGAAAGCCCTCATCTGCACAAGCTCTCTCGAACTCGGAATCGACATCGGAAGCGTCGACTTCATCATCCAATACACCTCGCCACGAGAGACGACGAGGCTTGTCCAGCGAGTCGGTCGCAGCGGACACACATTAGGCGGAACGTCCCGCGGGGTTATCCTGACAATCAACACGGACGACATACTAGAGTCCGCGGTTCTGATTCAACGAGCTAGAGAAGAAAGGCTAGAGCGGCCTATCATCCACGAGAAAGCCTACGATGTCCTCGCCCATCAGATAATCGGTCTCCTACTCCAAAAAGGCCGAATGACAGTCGAGGAGATCGGCGAGGTCGTCCATCGCAGCTACCCGTTTCGCGAACTTGATTCAGTAGAGCTCGGCCGAGTTATCGCACAGCTTGATGAGCTGAGACTGTTGAGGAAGTTCGACCAGTTTTTCACTGCCCGCAATACAAACCTCTCGGTTATACCCGACGTTCAGAAGTATACAGTATTCGACTTCTTTCGTAAGAGGCGTATCGGAAGTCTTGACCAAGACTTTGTCGCGCGGAGATGCGCTAGCGGGACAGAGTTCATTCTACATGGCCAAACTTGGAGGGTGCTTTCAGTTGACGAGGAACAGTACCACGTCGAGGTGGAGGCGGCCCCTCCAAGCCTGACAGCGATTCCTGGATGGGAGGGAGACATGATTCCCGTCCAGATTGACGTTGCAGAGGAGGTGGGGCGTGCCCGAAGGGTCCTATCCGAGGGAATTGTACCTGAGGGCTTTCTTGAGAAAGGCGAGATTGAGCGGGTAGAATCTACTCTCTCCGCTCAGAAGCGTCAGGCTCCGATTCCATCTGATCAACTTGTTCTGGTCGAAAGCTTCGAGAACAGTGTGGTCATCCATTCCTGCTTCGGAAACCTGGTCAACGAGACTCTCGCCACAGCCATGGCAGCCCTATTCGGGTCCCGCTTGGGCTCAAACATAGGCACACAGGTCGACCAGTATCGATTCGCCCTAATCTTTCCTCGTCCTGTCAGCGCCTTGTTGGTTGCGGAAGAGTTCGGGAAGCTTTCACCTGATGATATGGAGAAGATTCTCCGAGACACCATCGATGCTTCGGATCTTTTCGCCTGGAGGCACTGGCACGTTCTACGCCGGCTCGGCGCAGTGAGCCGAGAAGCAGAGTACAAAGCTCGCCAAGCAAGGCTCTTGGTTGACATCTTCAAGACATCAATAGCCAATGATGAAGCGCGGAGAGAACTCTTCACGGAGAAATTGGATGTCAAAGGCGCCAGAAGAGTTCTTGAAAGGATAGGATCGGGCGAGATCACGATCGAAACTGTCCAGGATGTTGGTCAGTGCACTCCGTTTGCCCTTCCCATTCTCGACAGGATCGTTCCACATGGTCTACTCAGACCCGCAGTCGAGGAGGCTTCCATCATCGAAGTCGTGAAGAGCAGATTGCTCTCTACCAACCTCCGACTTCTCTGTATGAATTGCGGAGACTGGGACAGTATTCGAGGAGTTGATACGCTCCGGGAAGTAATACGGTGTCCGAAATGCCGATCATCTTTGATCGCTGCAACATATCGGAACAATGATGGGTTGGGCCCGATTATCAAAAAGAAAAAGAGAGGAAGCAAGTTAAGTCCCGAGGAAGAGAAGGAGTGGATGACAGCATGGCGGTCCGCAGGGCTGATTCAGAATTACGGAAAGAGAGCCGGCATAGTTCTAGCAGCTAGAGGAGTCGGCCCAACTACCGCTACCAGAATTCTCAGACACAGGTCGCCGGGAGAAGATGACTTATACCTGAGTGTTCTAAGGGCGGAGCGAGAGTTCGAGCGTACCCGCATGTTCTGGGACTAGACCTGAATGACAGAGTCTTCTGAGAATCTTTTCAATCAAATCCTTGCAAAGAATCCCGGCATCCCTCGAGAGGAACTCCTCTCGATGGTAGAACGCAAGAAACAGGAATCACACGGTCTCCTATCTGACGAAGGGGCTGTACGGCTCCTAGCACAGCAGCTTGCGGGTCTATCCGGACAGTCAATCAACATTTCTGACCAGCGAATTTCAAGTGTCCAAGCAGGTCTATCAGACGCGACAATCTCGGGAGAAATTCTCTCGATAAGCCAATTGCGCGAATTTCAACGGTCCGATGGATCTGTTGGCAAACTAGTAAGAGTCAAACTGAAGGATAGTTCTGGAGCGATCACATGTGTTCTGTGGGACTCTACAGCGGAAATTGTCGAGAAGGAACAGCTCTCAACGGGGTCTAAGCTGCGTCTTGCGCATGGCTATACTAGGTTGGGACTTGCAGGTGAGGTCGAGTTTCATCTTGGATCTCGGAGCAACATCGAAATCCTGAGCAGAACCCCCACGATAGCTCTAGCTCCTATCTCCCGCGAAACCCAGGAGACCTCTTCATCAAGCATCTCTCCCGGGACTGTGCGACTCCGTATCAGAAAGCTACAGAGAAGCCGGGGGGAGAACGGGCCCGCATGGGCCTTGTGCGAGAACGCAGACGGTCTCACGATGGCGAAGTTCTGGGATGCCAGCATGGAGACCGTCCTTTCCATGGGAGAAGGGAGCGTAATCACGATCAAGAATCCGTGGATGACAGAGAGGAATGGGATGGTCTACTTGAACGCTGGAGCAAGATCCTCAATAACCAGGGAGACACTTGTCGACATCGAGTCTGCTCCCCCTGTCACGATTGCATCGATCAAACCCGGTAACAAGCTCTACACCACGCGTGGGGTAGTTGTTGAGCGAACTGATCCTCGGGAGATCGAGACAAGAGAGGGTAGGAGAACAAGGGTCTCAAATATTAGGGTGGAAGATGGTACAGGTAAGATTAGGGTCGCCCTCTGGGATAATCATGCCCAAATTGTGGAAAGTCTAAGGATGGGAGACGCGATAAGGCTAACAGGAATCAAGGCCCGAGAATCGTCGAACGGAGAACTGGAAGCGTCGACCGTGTTTCTAACCCAGATCGAGAAATCATAGAGATTCTGCTGAAAGCCCATGATGGCGCTAAGAGTAGGAAAGGACCCTTTCGACTACATCAACGAGGTCAAAGTCGAGAAGTCCCGCCAGTCTATGAAACGCCGACTTCAAGAGTACCGTCCTAACGCTAGCTCGATTGACGTGCTTGAAAGGGTCGACGAGAAATATCACTTGATAGTTTTCTCAGCAGACTGGTGCTCTGATTGTATCGCTTATATCCCCGGCCTCGCGAAGTCGCTGATAATGGCAAAGAACAACATGCTGCAGGCCCGCGTCGTAGACTATGACGCTTACCGGGACATGGCTGAAGAATTCAATATCCGAGCGGTTCCCACGATAATCGTTTATGACAAGAACTGGAAGGAAATAGGAAGATTCGTTGAAACCCCGAAAAAGTTCGGCACCGTCGAGGAAGAGCTCTGCGCAATCCTAGGGTCAAAGGACACAGCCAAGATCTAATCATCCCCGGGACGTGATCCAGACTCGGGTGTGACTTTAGCCGATGAGAATGCTGGCTAGACATTCTGGAAAAGAGCATATGAGATCCGGAGAGCTTGTCGAAGACAATGTCGAAGGGTAATGTTATATCGCTCAAGTTCTGATTTTTTCGGATGCGCTTTCGCTCAGGTCGGCTGCGGTTTCGGCGGCGCTATCTCGCGGTCCCGATATTCTTGATGGTAGTGGCTGCACTCCTTATCGTCCGGTTTAATGCTGCAAACCCGTCCACTTCCCAAGGAGTAGCTTCGCCCCCGTCCCCTCAATGTCGGAAGGGTGGCGCTTTGGAAGGGGTATTCAACCCTCAGCGCTTGCGAGTTATCTCAGTATGCCAGGTGGGGAGTGGACTAGTCAAATCGGTCAATCTCCAGGCCGATGGTGACTGGCGAATCGATGTTGGCCTCAGTCCTCAGTATGCGAGGCTTCTCGACGTTGGAAATCTCAACCTCCAGAACGGTTGGCTAGTTTTGGAGCTGATTCCCAGAGACCAAGCTAGTGTATCGGTCCCTCTCGTCGGGAAGCAGATTACCTTCGTGGGGCCATTGGTTTATGACACCGAGAACTATTGGAACGCTATCTACCCGGTCTGGTCGATTCAAGGCGACTAGATGGTTCAATCAATCCCTCTTTTCAGGCGAGACTTCATTCTACACTAGTCGTGATATTAGTAGGATCAGTCCAATCGAGTAGGCTGCTGTCCTATGGATCTTCAACAGCAGCCGGGCATTCTTCGTCAGGTCTGCGCCATATTCTTTCTCGTTGGTCAGGACGGCCATGTGATGCATTTCGACCACTGTTATTCCGAGGAAAACCGCCAACCCTAGACCCAACAGGTCTATTCGTGTTCCTTGAATGTAGTAGCTGGCCAATACAGGCATGAAACCCCAGGCTATACCAAAACCCGGATAGGTGTGAAGCCACTTGGGCTTCTCAATAGGATAGAAGAGTGCGAAGAATCCTCCAAGGATCACAAACACTAGGAACCATAAGGAGTAGAGGAGTGACATGTAGACTCCAACGGCGATACCAGCTAGGACCGCGAGAACACCGACAGTCCTAATCGCCCTCCGGTTCATATCTGGGAAGTAGGGAAGGTACTTGTCTTTGCTCGCGGTTATGTCAACATAGTGTGCTCCGATGACGAGGCCGAAGAATCCTGCCAGCATCGTCAATAGATAACGGTCAAGGTGAAACTCGGGAGCGAGCGTCGACGCGACCGTAACCCATGAGAAAAGGACCATGCTGAATGGCCAGCGGAAACCGAACCACCAAACATTCTTCCTCCAAACTCCGACAAGATCAGGTTCCACCAGGGGAAGAACCGTTTCGCCCATAATCCATGCCCTTTCTCGCGACATATTTAGGAGGTTTATCATTCCTATCTGTGTCCCGTGCACCGACTCCAAAGGGAGAGCGTCCATCTCGTTAAGCAAGGATATCACGATAGGACCCTAGCAGATCCGAGTCTCACACGAACCTTGGAAGAAGAGCCAGTCCCACGGTGTACGGCGTATGTGGTTCTCGGGCCGATCACCAAATTCGCCCATTTTCAGCCCTGATCTTGAAAAGGGGAGGGGGTCCCTAGATTT
>VBBV01000027.1 GCA_005883695.1 Candidatus Bathyarchaeota archaeon
ACTGGAGTATTCTTCTCCCTTCCTCCTGGTTAGTTCCTACCATTCGTATGACGAGTGGTTTCTTGAGACCCATGACTTTCTTTACATCAACGATCCCCTTTGCGACCTCATCGCATCTAGTAATTCCCGCTAGAATATTGACGAACACGGCACGGACCTTCTCGGCGCCCTGGATGATCTGGAGCGCCGTTGCAACGTGTTCGGCGTTGGCTCCCCCTCCAACGTCACAGAAGTTCGCCGGTTTGCCGCCGTACTGTTTGACCAGGTCGAGCGTTGCCATGACAAGCCCTGCACCATTTCCTATGATGCCAATGTCGCCGTCCAGTTCGACGAAGGCGAGACCGTTTTCCCGAGCCTTCGACTCCAAAGCCGTGACCTCACCGCTGATCTCTTTCGATCTCTCCTGGAACTCTGGATGTCGGAAAAGACTGTTGTCGTCAACTATGACTCGGAGGTCTGCGGCAACGAAGCGGCCATCTTGCGTCTCGATAACGGGATTGCTCTCCACGAGTTCCGCATCATAGATTACAGACAATCGATAAAGATTGGAGAGAAAGTCGGAGAAGGTGCCCTGTTGGGCGCCTTGGTATCCGAGCTTCAAGGCGATGAGTCGAGCGTCGTAGCTTCTCATTCCGAAGACGGGGTCGAGCCGATGTCTGAGCACTTTCTCGGGGGTTTGGCGGGCGACATCTTCAATGTCGATTCCACCTTGGTCGGAGGCGAGGACAGTCTGGCACCGGTTTGCTCGATCTAGAACGATGCTGGCGAAGAGTTCTTTCTTTGCTGTGGCTTTCTGTTCGACGAGGACTTTCTTTACTTTCTCGCCTTTGATGGTCATCGATAGAATCTCGTTTGCCCTAGCCCATGTCTCGTCGGGCTTGCTAGCGAACTTTATTCCTCCGGCCTTCCCTCGACCAGCAACCAGGACTTGGGCTTTGATGACCGCCTCTCCGCCTATACGCTTGTGAATATCCCTGGCTTCATCAGATGTCGAAGCCACCGCGCCCCTAGGCGTGTTTATCCCGAGATTTTGCGCGATAGACTTCGCCTCATACTCAAAGAGCTTCAACTTGATCCAATCCGAAGATTGTTCGGTCAGCAACCCCTTTTAGTATTTGGCTGTTGCGGGAGTCGCCAAATTTGGGCAGATTCGTCAATGGAACTTTTCCCCTTTTTCGAACATCTTGATCATCTGCCTGATCCTCATCCTCCTCAACTCTTCGTTCTCTGCATTCTCGAGCCTGAACACAACCGAATAGATGTTGGCGCGGTTCAGCGTCCTGAAGAAGGCCTCCGCCTCTTTGTTCTTCTGGAGCGCTTTGAGGAAATCCTCCGGCAGTTTCGCACTGCTGGGCGGGCTGTATGCTCGGTCCCATCTGCCGTCTCTCTTCGCTTCTTCCACCTGCCTAAGGCCGGCCGACTTCATTCTTCCTTGCCTTTATCAACGTCTCAGCGCGTTTGGTGTTGATCTTTGACCAGATGCTCTTCGATCTCCTAGGCACGAATTTGCCCAGCCATGACCTCTCGTCGTAGGGCCTGGCTTGGCCGGTGATCCACCCGTAGCGCAACGCCACGTCCAGCGCACCAGAGTTGTTTATCGAAGAAACGCCAGAGGCCTTCTTGAAAAAGCGAATCCATATTCCGTGAGACTGGGAGTAGTTCTTGGCTAGCCAGTTATCCCACTGACTCGCCGACTGGAACTCGGCTATCTCGTCCATGGCACCGAAAGTGTAGGGGGCGTTGTTAAGTTGCTGGGTGGCTCCGAGCAAATTTCACTCTCCACCATTAGCAACCTACAGACTCGCTCAACAGTTTGCGTAAAAGCTTCGTCGGATCAGAATCCATGGAGGTTTCGGCGGTCGCTCCGTGGGGGTTTAATAGAGACTTGGCCCCAGATCAATCTGAGACGAGACTTAGAGATTGAATTTCTACCCTGACGGGAACGGCTTGAAGGCAAATGAAAAAATTCCAGTGTCCCTTTTGTGATTCTGCGTTCTTGAGGTTCATTACTTCAGAAAGCGAGCTTAGACAGCACGTGTTAGTGGCGCATGGTCGAATATTAGACTTCGGCTCACAAGCGGTGAAAATATCGGCATCCGATGCGAAGGACTATGTCAGAATAAGTCTCGAAGAAAAAGAACCCTCAAGTCAGAGGTCCACTTGACTCGGCTTTTATCTGGCCATGTGGCGTTTCCGGGCTCTGTATGCCCCGTAAAGCATTGCCGCTGCGATACTGATCCCTATTAGCCAGTATGTTATCGGATTGATGGTAGATGGAACCTCTGCGCCCTCCGTTAGGACCGGGTCCGATAAGTGGCGGGAAGTTGTCGGCCGAAACGGATATCGAAAGCGCGGAACCCAGTAGTGTCGCCGTCAGCAAGAGAACCTCGGGAAGACGCTTACGCGTTTCCACAGCCTCTAATCATGATGACTGAAAATATAAGGCTGGCTCAGAACCCGCTCAAGGTAATGCATTTATGAAGCGGGGGTTGCCTTACCATAGAAGTCGGTTAAAATCGACTGAGATAGATCAACGCTTGTTCGGGCGCGAGATTCCCAAGGATCGAGAAACCCAGGCGGACGAACCCCTACGATTCTATCGGGACGGGTTGAGGCTTCAATGGTAAAGACGATCCTAGACAGCTTCTGTGTCAAGAGCGGAATCTTTTGTTCTCGGTGCGAGGAGAAGCTGAAGAAGGGCCAGATTACTGATCTAGATATCCGGGTTATTCGTAGTATCACTGAACTGGAGAAAGAAAACCCGACCCTCCAAAACGTTACTTTCCATAAAGCTGTCGAGGCGGGCGACATCATGGCGCTCATGGTCGACCGCAGAGGAATGGACACTTTCCTAGCTAGCGGTGCCAAGCTGGCGAAGAGTCTCGGTGACCGTGTTGGTAGGCGGGTGAGGATTCTCAGCCAAGGCGGGGACGATCGAGATTTTCTTGAGGGGCTCTTCACGCCTTACTCGATTCTGACGATTAACACGATTTGGCTTCCGGATGGGAGCCGGGAGACGAAGGTTATTCTTAACGGGCGCAGGCCAAGGCGGAACCCTGTTGATTTTGAGGTTGTTAAGAAGCTCGCGCGTGAACTGAAGAGTCTGACGCTTAGAATAGAGTTCGAAGACTGATCTTCCCTTTGGGAAGCCCCTCTGATCGCTACGATGTTGTTACAGTTGGAGCGGGAGTTGCTGGTTGTGAGGCGGCTCTAGAGGCGGCGAAGAAGAACGCCCGGGTTCTGCTTCTGGAAGAGCATCCACAAGTTGGCTCGCCTAGTCATTGTTCTGGTGTGGTGAGTCTCAAAGGACTAGAACTCCTCGGGTTGGACGCTCACTCAAGTTTCAGCCAGAAACTGATTCATGGTGCAAGGTTCTACCCGCCTCATGGCGAACCGATAGAAGTTCGGAAAAAAGATCCGGTAGCGCTTATCCTGAACAGGATGAAACTGGATCAATTTCTGGCGAAGCAAGCTGTGGCGGCGGGCGGGGAGCTTCGCGCTAATACTCGCGCGTCAAAGTTCGAACGGAGTTCCGATGGCGATCTTATCACTCTCACAGACGGGTCGAAGGTGGCGGGTAAAGTAGTCATCGACGCTAGCGGGGCAGGAAGTAGGCTGCCGGAGCAGGCTGGGCTTCAGACGCCTGATTGGGCGCAGATACTGCCGGGCTTGCAGTACGAACTGGTCGACTTGAAAGAGCAGGGTGATCTGGTTGAGCTTTTCTTCGGGTCTAAGAGAGCCCCAGGATTCTTCGCATGGAGCATCCCAACCGGGAAAAATAGTGCGAGAGTAGGTCTCGCCTCGAAAAAAGGAAACGTAAAGAAATTCCTAGATGACCTCGTCAAGGAACAATGGCCGAATGCCACGGTCGATGCGACTAAATCAGGGTCAGTTCTTGTTGCTGGGCCAGTACCGAGGTGCTGGTCCCCTGGCTTTATTGTGGTGGGAGATGCTGGTGGACAGGTGAAACAGACAACCGGAGGGGGCATAGTTATCGGAGGTTACTGTGGGAAACTGGCTGGGATCGCAGCAGCGTCAGGCGCTGCGCACAGTGGAGCCGAATCTGAGCGGTTTCTAAGAGACTATGACACTCAATGGAGAGAGAAATTCGGTTCTGACCTGCGGAAGATGGGTCTGGCACGTAAACTGTTCGCCAGCCTTTCCGATGAAACGCTTGATAGACTATTCACAGTCTTGCGGGACAACGTTTCGGAGATCGAGGCGGAAGGGGATATGGATTTTCAGGGGAAAATCATCACTCGTATGCTAAAGAAGAGAAAGGTCGCGACACTACTCCCCCGCGTCGCAGCAGACGCCGTCAAAGCAATATTCTCCTGATCCTAGGACCAGACTCGGCTTGCGGAAAAACTCGGAATCATGGCAAGTCGCAATAATCAGAGACCACCCAGGCCCAGTCGTCTTCACTTCAAGAACCAGCTTGCCTTTCGACTAGGATTTAGTTCGATAATCGCAGTTGTCTCGTCGTTCTGCCAGTGTTTGACGTTCCTCATGTACTCCCTCAGAGGTTGAGCCTTGTTACCTTCCAGAATCTTAGAGGTGCACTCGATCATCACACCGCGCTCCAGGCGTTCGTCGTCCACGACGATCGTAGCGTTGCTGTTCTTCACGAGATTTCTTACCTTCTTGGCTCTTCTATCCGTTGGAATGTAGAACTTCCCGCGCAGGTAAACATAGCCTACGGGGACCACGTGAGGCCGTCTATTCAGGCTAATCGTCGATAATCTACAGACGTCTCTGGAGAGAATGAGGGACATTTCGCGGTCGGTCAGAACGGGTCTCATAGAGACTAGCCTGCGCTGAGCGAGATATTG
>VBBV01000124.1 GCA_005883695.1 Candidatus Bathyarchaeota archaeon
TCGAACAATTGTCTCAGAATCCAAGGGCTTCACTGTGTGGGAGTCAACAACCTCCGCTGAGACGCCTGTCTTCGAGAGGGTTTCAGCGGCCTCCATTGCCTCGTTGACCATGATTCCACAGGCTACAATGCCGATGTCCGACCCTTCCCTCAGTATCTTGGCTTTTCCGACCTCAACATCTTTGGAAGCGGAATAGATTGTGGGGACACTGGGCCTGCTCAGACGCATGTAGAAGGGACCAAGGGTCCTGCACGCCTGGGCAATCAAAGATTTGGTTGAGGGAGCATCGGCAGGGACGACAACGTGCATTCGAGGGATAGCTCTCATCGCCGCTACATCTTCTATCGTTTGATGCGAAGCTCCGTCTGGCCCGACCGTCAATCCGCCATGGGATGAGACGATCTTCACGTTGAGATTGGGATAGGCGATTGCGTTGCGAATCTGGTCGAGGCATTTGCCGGGCACGAAGGCTGCGTAGGTTGTGACAAAGGGTATCTTCCCGGCGAGCGCAAGCCCTGCCGCAATGCCCATCATGTTAGCCTCGGCGATCCCGACATTGAAGAACCGCTCAGGGTATCGATCTCCAAACAAGCTGGTCTTAATGGATACGGACGTGTCCGCACCTAGAACAACGACCCTAGAGTCTTCCTCACCGAGCTCCAACAGAACCTCAGCGTACGCATCACGCATCGAAGCTAGCTGGACGAGCATTACGCTGGAACCTCTCTCTTAGTCCTTTGAGTGACGGCCCTCATGTTCTGGAGAGCGGATTTAACATCACCTTTCCGAAAGATGGACGCTCCCGCAACCAATACGGTAGCTCCGGCTTCAACTATTGTCGGCGCATTCTCCAGGTCCACTCCCCCGTCAACTTCCACTTCTAATCCTCCTGAGTCAGCGAGCTTTGCAACTTTCCTTACTTTGGGCAGAACGCTCGGCATGAAGGCCTGACCTGGAAACCCTGGGTTGACAGAAAGGACGAGGACAACGTCAAAGGGATTCGTTTCCTTCCTTAACCAAGATGGAATGGGGGTGGACGGCTTCAGCGCAACGCCCAGTTTCTTGTCCTTCTGATGAATCTCCTTTGACAACTTGTGGAGAAGCGAGCGGCTGGCGACCTCTGCATGCACCGTTATTATATCGCCACCTGCGGAGAGAAAGGGCTCGTAGAATTTTTCCGGGTTCGTTATCATTAAGTGAATGTCGAGTGGGAGTTTCGTCACTTTGCGAATTGCCTTGACAGTGTCGGGTCCCAGACTTATGTTCGGGGCAAAGTGTCCATCTGTAACATCTACGTGAATCATGTCTGCACCTGCTTCCTCAACTCTCCCGATCTCGCCCTTCAGGTCTGCATGGTCAGCGGCAAGAATCGAGGGCGCGATTTTGACCCCGCTCATTCTTCCAACATCGTCTTTACGAGCTTACGGACAGTGTCTTTGTCCGGTGCTTTGCCGTGGTATGCGGGATCCCATTCCATGAAGGACACGCCTTTCCCTTTGATGGTATGTGCGATGATCATGGTCGGTCTGTTTCTCATGTTCTCAGCCTTTTCCAAGGCGTCGATTACTTGACGAAAGTCGAAACCGTCTACTTCCAAGACGTGCCAATTGAACGCCTTCCACTTGTAGCCCACAGGTTCCATGGGCATAATCTGTTCGGTTAGACCGTCTTGTTGGATGCCGTTTCTGTCGACGATTGCGGTTAGGTTGTCAAGTTTGAATTTGGGTGCAGCCATTGCCGCCTCCCAGGTTTCTCCTTCATCGAGCTCGCCGTCGCCGAGTAGCGCGTATACTCGGTAGTCTTTCTTGTCCACCTTACCAGCGAGGGCCATGCCGATTGCAGCCGAAAGGCCAATTCCAAGTGACCCTCCAGGAAACTCGACGCCTGGGACCCTATTGTCTGGGTGGCCTTGTAGACGACTGTTCATCTTTCGTAGAGTCTTGAGTTCGCTGGTTGGGAGATATCCAGCCTCTGCAAGAGTAGAGAACAGAACTGGCGCAGCGTGTCCCTTAGACAGAACGAACCGGTCACGATCCGGCCAATCTGGACGCTTGGGGTCGTGCCGCATTTTGTAGAAGAACAGAGAGACAAGGATCTCGACGGCCGAAAGGCTTCCGCCTGGGTGGCCGGACTTTGCCTCTGCTACCATCTCAAGAATATGGGCTCGGATCTTGGCGGCTTTCTGCAGAAGCATACCGATGGGAATCGATTGCTCTTCCATTATCAGTGGACCGGGACCTGAACTATCTGCTCTGCAAGCTCAAGTGTCGTGTTAGCTTGAGATCGAAGATCGTTCAGGTCTACGACAACAGTTCCAAGATTGTCCGCATGCTGGGACGCCGCAAGTCCGGCGAGCAGGACAGCTTCCCCTATCGGCGCCTTACTGACAATGGACATGGCTAGAACAGCTGTCATGCAGTCTCTTACACCGACGGCGTTGAACCCAGGCTTGGGACCCTTGAAAGGTGGAAAGCTCGTGATATTCTTCTTCTCAAAGAGAATCATGCCCTGTTCGCTTCGAGTGAGGAGGAGGCCTTCGCATTCCAACCTTGTCATGAGGTTGTGGCCCATGTTCCTCAGCGAGGTATCATTGACCATGGAAACACCAGTTGCGATCGTTGCCTCGCGGACATTGGACTTCACCATCGAAACCCCTACGTAGTCCAAGTAGTGCCGGACCTTTGGCTGAGCCACGACTTTCTTCTCTTGAACTCGACACTCTTCGACAACATTGCTTATGAGTTCAGGAGTGATGACCCCTTTGTCGTAGTCAGAGAAGACTATCCCGTCAGCGTCCTCCAGAAGGTCGTCCAGAGAGTAGAGGAACTGCTTTGTAACGTGCGCTTCCACATCAGTCCGGGATTCCTTGTCAATCCTCAGGTATTGCCGATGATTCAAGATGAAGCGGGTCTTCAGGCTCGTGGGACGGCTGTTCACGACAGCCCCTGAGATGTCCACCCCCTTCTTCTCCAACTCCTCTTGGATCCACTTTCCCGGCTCGTCATTTCCTACGACTCCTAATACGCGGACCTTTGCTCCTAGGGCGACTAGGTTATTGGCAAGGTTAGCGGCCCCTCCGAGCACGAGCTCTTCAGAGATGAAATCTGCGACGGGAACCGGGGCTTCTCTTGAGAGTTTTCGGCCCTGAGAACGAACGTATCGGTCGACCATCAGGTCGCCTATGACCAAGACTGTCTTATCCTGAAAGCCGTCGATTATTCTCGCGGGATCGGAGACGGCCAGGGTCAACTAGGGTTCTAAGATGAGCGGAGCCTAGCGATGTTATTTAAGATTGTCAAAAATAGGAATCCACACATAGGCCCACGCGGGCTCCGTTGCTGTGTTACTTGACGTCTTCGGCCCGCTTTACGAGACGTACTCTGCACATGACATGGTCTCCATCTTTCACTCCGAAGATTTTCCGAATCTCTTCAGGGATCGTTATTCTTCCTCCGGCTATGACCTCAGCAAAGAATGGAATGTCCTCCTCATCCACCTGTATTGGCAAAGCGATCGCCGCGCGAACGGATGCATTCGGCCGGTGATATAACGTTTGACAAAACTCACATTAAGTACAAGAGCAACGAGAGATTGTTTCGATTGAAAACCACTGTGGACTCAGGTAGCGAAGACCTCTCTAAGATGAATTTTGACGTTTCAGGCGAACAGAAGCTTGTCCTAGACGAGGTTGACCGGGCTTGCCGAGAACTACGCCCGTTAGAGGACCAAGCTTACTTGGCGGGAAAGTTTAACGATCATCTTATACCCATTTTCAAAAAAGCCCAACTCCTCGGACTTCCGATATCGAGAAGGTATGGGGAGGGCCAGGGCGCGGACATTCTAACATATGCCCTCGCCTTGGAAAGGATCGGTCGAGAAGGAACTGGAGTCCGAACATTTCTCTCAGGCCACGTTTCACTTGGCCAGATGACCGTGCAAAAATGGGGGAACGAGGAACAGAAACAGCGCTATCTTCCCCAAGCGACAAGAGGAGAAAAAGTAATGTGCTTTGGGCTCACAGAGCCAACCGCGGGCAGCGACCCCGCCTCGCTACGAACATCCTTTGAAGACAAGGGAACCTATTACCTCCTGAATGGAAGCAAAGCCTGGATATCTAACGGAAGCATATCCGACATCTCTGTCATATTCGCCTATCCAAAAGGCAAACATGATGGAATGTGCGCCTTCATCGTCGAGAAAAGTTTCGAGGGCTACTCAGCCCAGCAACAGAAACACAAACTAGGGATGCCGACCTCAGACACTGGATCGATCTTCCTCGACAACTGCAGAGTCCCAAAGGAGAATCTACTCGGTTCCCCTAGAAAGGGGCTTAGTGTCGCATATTCGGGATTGATGAGTGGCAGACTCAGTGTCGCCGCAGGATGTTTGGGAGTCATTGAAGATTGCATTACCGAGGCGGTCAACTATTCAAAGCAAAGAATTCAGCATGGGAAACCAATCGGAAAACACCAACTCGTCCAACGCCACATAGGAATAATGTCAACGAATCTGGAGGCCGCGAAGAACCTAGTATACAAAGCGGCACTGCTCAAACAACGTAGCGATGAACAACCAGAGGATAAGGAGATCCGTGAACGAGCAGACATACTCATCGCCCAAGCGAAATATTTCGCGTCAAACGCGTCCTTTGACGCTGCCGACAGAACAGTTCAGATATTCGGGTCAAGCGGCTACAGCTTCGAAACAAGAGCACCCAGACACTTGGTAGACACAAGAGTGTGCCGGATCTACGAAGGAACTGACGAGATCATGGTGCAGAAGATCGCGGTGAACCTCCTCGGGCAAGACTTCGAAGCATATCGATAGCTCCGTCCCGTCTGGGAGCGGAGCATAGATCCAACGCTAGTTCCGTGTGGATACTCCACTTTTGGGTATCCTTATTTTCCAGAACGCCTAGTCTAGCGCTTGGATTCGTAACAGAGTCTGTTTCTTCTAGGGGCTTGCTAGCATGAACCAAATGTCTCGAAAAACGCTGACGATAGCGGTTCAGTCAATTCTCAACATTTTCCTAGCTGCTTGGCTCTACAGCGAATATCTTCATAACAGGTTCATGCAAGACTACCTGGCCAACACATTTGCTTCGGTTAGCATCGCTGTCCCGATTGGACTATTGGCTTCCGCGGCCATTGCCGGAGGCTCTTTCACGGCCTACTCAAGAAGACACCAAGTGAGTATCGGCAACGGATCACACCATCTCAAGGCAGAGATGTTAGCAGGAACGGAAGCCACCGTATCAGTCCTGGACACATGTCCATTCTGCAGCGTGCCACTCAAGAACATCTCGGAGAACCGTTTCCAATGCAGGAAATGCCGAAGATACTTCAAGAAATAGCGGAACTCCATTCTAAGAGACGGATCCACTGGCAAGGTTTCTTAGTGGGCTTAGAACATCCAAGAGAGAAAGAGCACTGAATATGCAGAGACCTACAGTTCTCCTCGACGAACAGCTATTTGGCCTAGACGAATATCTTAGGGATCTCGAATGGATAACAGCTAAGGTGAGACCCGGAGTCACTGACGATGAGGTCGTCAATCTTGCCAAGGAGAACAAATACATCGTAGTCAGTCTTGACAGAAAGCTTCTCAGCAGATGCCGAGTAATGGGTATCCCAGCAGTAGACTTGGGGCTTGAAGTGCTGGCCAAGATCGTCCACGAGTCGTTAGAGAAGATCATATCTAGCCGCTAGCGCCCCTGAGGCCTTGCGAGTTCTTGGAGAGAACATCCGCCCTTGAATGTTGAGAAAGAGGATGACGATTCTTCTCAGTATCTGCAGGAAGCATGTTACTATCTGCTGAAGAAGGGTCTGACCCTCGAACAGGTATCCAAAGCCCTCGAGGTTTCAGAGCAAGAAGCAACTCGGCTTTATCAGGAATTCGAATCAAAGATAGCTTCTGGGAAAAGAGAGGAGAATGAAATCGACAGGAACCTCTGGGAGGATGTCTACAACGACTCCGTCGGCAACGAGAAGATAACCTTCGTGAGGGACAACGGATTCTATCATTGCAGACGCGATGACCTCGACAAGATGGACTCTCCCGCCCTGATGGCGATCTTTGAGACCAGCAAGAAATTCCTCGATTTTGACATGTACAGACGATACTTGGACAGCAAGCCGCCGGTCGGGTACGATCCGATGGCAATGCAAAGGCAGATCAAACGGGCTGTGGATTTGATTGAGCAGATATTGAAACAGAGATGGGAAAGTGGAGAGACGAAAAAGAATGACAGCCTGTCGCGCTAACTCTCCATTTGCGCATGGATGGGACTAGAGCTAAGCCCGATAAACCCCGAGACCCGGCCCTAAAGGGAGTCAGAGTTGTCACTAGAAGGATTCGAAGTCGCAGTAGTCGGAGCCGGCCCAGCCGGAAGCGCAGCCGCACTCACCCTCGCCCGAGAAGGGGTCCAAGTTCTACTAGTTGAACGCGGAACATTTCCCGGTTCAAAGAACGTCTTTGGTGGACGTATCTACAGCTACGCCCTCAAACGTCTCCTTGGAGACCAGTGGAAAGACGCGCCGGTAGAGCGCTTCATAAGAAAAGAGGGAATCACCTTCATGACAGTGGACAGCTCGTTCAGTATCGAATACGAAGCGAAAGACCCGAAAGGAAGCTTCACCGCCGTCCGCGCAAAGTTCGACAAATGGTTGGCCGAGCAGGCTGAGAAAGCCGGGGCATCTCTAATAACGGATTCAAGAGTAGACGACCTCATAATCGAAGGCGGGCGTGTCAAGGGAATAATCGCGGGACAGGACAAGATTCCTACCGATGCCGTGATCGCATGTGATGGAACCACAACAAGCCTCGCCCGCAAAGCAGGACTCGCCAGCATGCTAGAACCTCAAGAAGTATCGATGGGCATGAAGGACGTCATTGACCTACCGGCTGACAAGATCGAGGAACGCTTTGGTCTTGAACCGGAAGAGGGAGCCGCCCATGTATTCGTTGGAGAATGCTCGGGCGGACTTCGAGGCGGAGGCTTCCTGTACACCAACAAAGACAGTCTGGCCTTAGGAATGGTCGTCGGCGCAGACGATGCATCAATGAAAGCGATCCCTTCCCACACTGTGATGGATAAGCTACGAAACCACCGGAAAGTCAAGCGGTTCATAAGGGACGGGAAGACGATCGAGTACGACGCTCACATGATCCCCGAAGCTGGACCTAAGATGTTGACGAGATCCTACACAGGAGGCATGCTCGTAGCAGGGGACGCAGCCGGGCACCTGCTCAACAATGGTTACACTTTCAGAGGAGTCGATATGGCAATCGTCTCCGGCGTTGCCGCGGCTCAAACAATACTTGAGGCCCGCAAGAGGAAGGACTATTCAGCGCAATCGCTCCAAGCCTACGAGCGGAAGCTGAGAGAGGAGCCGGCCCTCAAAGACATGTATACTTTCAGCAAAGTGCCAAGATACCTACGCAAAAACAGGCTCTACAATGTCTACCCCGAGCTAATTTGCAACGCTGCGGAGGCAGTCTATCGCGTTGATGGGAATGGAAAGCGAAAAATCTACAAGGAGCTGAGAGCTCAGACGAAAGGTAAGGTATCCACAATCACCCTAATCCGCGATCTTCTTGCTGGAGCGAGGACATTCTAGACATGTCTGAGAAGCAAGAGGAAATCAGTCTTGACAAACGTTTGGCCCTGGTGAGCTTCAACAAAGACCCGGAGCCATTCATTGTAGTTGACACGAAACTCTGCCAACAATGCGAAAAGAAGCCATGTCTCTACATCTGCCCAGCTCAGGTATACTCCTGGCAAGACCAGCTGAACTACAATACCGAGGGATGCATGGAAACGGGCGCTTGCCTGATCGTTTGTCACAAGATAGGAGCCAAAGCCATAAGCTGGAAGTACCCCTCCGGCGGAAAGGGAGTAAGCTTCAAGCTAGGTTGAGCCTGGAAACCCTCTTAACCAGCAACCTAAAGCCTCCGCAGTCAGGAAATCACGAATGACCAGCCAAATGGTAGAAATAGCCCACGAACCGCTGAAACGGATCGTCGTCCGAGAACTCGTCAAATACGATAATCCACAACAACTCGTGAACGCGTTGTCGTTCATCATGAAGATGGGACAACCCGTTTTACTAACATGGGCAGAGAATATGGTGTTTGTATCTCAGCCAATCCCGCCATCCGACATGCCAGAGGAATATGCCCGGGGGGAACTCTACATAGCGTCAATAAGCTACGCGCCCATGGCAGAGTTCGTTCACAATGTGAAGTCAGGAAACATTGAGATGCCTGTCATCGACGTGTCTCGAAGCCCACTTAGCCAAGAACTCGCAAGATTCCTAAAGACAAAACTAGAGGACACCTAACAAACCCAGTTCAGCTCTTGCCGTAATACTTCCTCATTTCCTGAGTGAGAGCCGGGACAACCTCGAAAACATCCCCCACGATCCCATAATCTGCGAATCCAAAAATGGGTGCCTCGGGGTCCTTGTTTATCGCGACTATCACCTTCGAGTTTATCATGCCAACTCTGTGTTGAATGGCTCCAGAGATGCCGCATGCGATGTAGAGCGTCGGGGAGACAGTTCTACCCGTCTGTCCAACCTGGTCCGAGTGAGGTCTCCATCCAGCGTCGACGGATGCTCTCGATGCCCCGACGACACCGCCCATGACACTGGCAAGTTCCTCCAGAATGTTGTAGTTCTCAGGTCCTCCCATTCCTCTTCCCCCGGAAACGATGACTCCTGCCTCAGTAAGATCCTGCTTTTTCGATCCGCTGGTGACGAATTCTTTCACGACCATCCTTGAGGTTGGCTTCTCGAACGAGATGGAATCGACTGACGGACTGATTGCAGGAACTCTCTCTTTGGCGGTGAATACATTTGGGCGAAGAGTTGCAACCTTGGGATTTCCTCTCATTTTGACTTTCAGCAATACCTTGCCTGCATAAGCAGGGCGGGTTGCAATGAACTGATCGTCTCTGATTTCCAGCTCAGTGCAGTCTGCTGCCACGACGGTGTTAAGATGGATTGCGAGACGGGGCGCTAGGTCCTTGCCGGTCGAAGTGGCTGGGAGAAGGATGACGCTCGGGTTGACCTTCTTCGCCAAGTCGAGAGTGATTTGTCGATAAAAGTCTGGTTGAAAGAGTTTCAACGTTTCGTCGTCGGCGACCGAAACTTTGTCCGCGCCGAACTTGCCGAGAGAACTTGCCTGGGCTCTTATTTCGTGTCCGATGGACAGTGCGTGTACCTCTCTCTTTGACAGATCGGCTAGCCGTCGGGCCTCTCTTACTGCTTCGAAGGCTGACTTTCGGAACTCGCTTCCCGAGGACTCTGCGAAGACGAGTATCGGGCCTTGCATTTGCTAGATCACCTTTGCCTCTTCGTGTAGAACCTTGACCAATATCGGAACCGCTTCAACACCCTTCCCTAGGACCCTGCCTGGGGGTCGAGGAGGAGGGTATTGAACTGAGATCGTCTCTAGAATGCCGGGAAACTGTTGAGGTTCTTTCACGAGAATGGGTTTCTTTCTCGCCGCAACCAATTCTCTGAGCGACGCGTATCGGGGAACCGTCAGGTCTTTCTCAGCGGTAAATGCTGCCGGAAGCGTAGCTTCGACAATGATTCCTCCTCCTTCAACTTCTCGATGAGCTACCGCTTTGCCAGTCGAGATATCGAGTTTGACGATTTGAGTGACACATGGAATTCCGAGAAGTTCAGCTACCATTGGCCCAACTTGTTGATTGTCATCATCAACACCCTTCTTGCCAAACAATAGAATGTCGAATTCGACAGTTTTCAATTCGGCCGCAATTGCCCTAGCAACCGCGCTTGGGTCATCTGGAAAATTTTCGCTCTTGAGATGTATAGCCCTGTCCGCTCCCAGCGCTAGGGCCTTGAGAATTATGTTGGTTGACTTCTCTGGTCCGAGAGTGAGAAGGGTGACTTCTCCGCCGTGCTTCTCTTTTAGCTGCACGCCCTGCTCTAGGGCATATTCCTCATACGGGTTGATTACGAAATCTGCGTCGCTAGTAACAATTGACTTCCCATCTGGCGCTATCTTGATGCGCGTCGCCGTGTCAGGAACTCGCCGTACGCACACGACAACTTTCAGTTCTTAGCCGCCTTGCAGGGTCCCAAATTGGGCCGAAGAATAAGGTTTCCTTGAATAGATCGGGCTCCTGTACTAATTATGGTAAACAGTTAAAGCTCGGAACGATGCCAGCTAGTAGGGTTTAACATGGCTCTGACAGACCCAATCAACATCTTACTGATACTTGGCGTGTTGGCAGTCATACTGATCTGGGGCCCACAGAAGATACCTGAGCTAGCGAGGTCCATTGGAAGGGCACGTAAGGAATTCGACGACGCCTCAAAGGGACTCACAAACCCTACGGCTCCTCTTCAGCAAGGGGTTTCCGTCTCTGACCCATTGATAGATACCGCACAGAAGCTCGGGATCAATACCCAAGGCAAAACTCGTCAAGAGATATCTGACGAGATCGTTAACGCGGCAAAATCAAAGTAGTCGAACTAGATCAGACTGGCCATTAGGCCTTAACATTACTCGGGATGGGGCCAGTTAAGTAGACATATGATCTTATGACGCGTTAACTAGGCCAGCAGAGGATATCAGAAGCTCTTGCCTGAGGATGAATCTCACGAAAGAGTTCAACCTCTTTGGGACCATATATCAGAGCTTTCAAGACGAGCAAAAGTTTGGATCTACTCCTTTGTAGTCGCGACACTCTTCTACCTGCTTGTCCCATCCGATCTTTCTTTTCTGCAGAATCCATTCCAAGTCTACAAACCGATTATCGTATCCATACTTGGCGGCATCAAAACGAGGCTATTGCCGTCGGGATATACTCTGATAGGCGGAACCGTTACAACTCCTCTGGAAATAATCCTTGTAGCTGCTGCGGTCTTCGGATTTGCCACAAGTGTTCCTGTGCTCGCGTATGAAATCTACAAATTCATAGATCCAGCTATCAAGCCCAGCGAGAAACAGTCAGTCTACCCGTTCGTTACAGCATTTTCGATTCTATTCTTCGTAGGCGCTGCGTTCGCGTTTTTCGTCCTCCTGCCCTTCGTATTCTACTTCTCTCTACCATTCTTCAATGGTCTCGGAATATCTCCTTTCATCTTCGCGGACCAATTCTACAACCTCATTTTCTTCGTCGTCGTCGCGTCTGGATTCGCTTTCACGATCCCCATCTTCTTCGTCCTCCTGGTCAAATTGCATGTTCTCGGCACCAATATGCTCACCAAGAATCGAAAATATGTCTGGGCAGTAACTTTGATTCTAACTGCGATTGCTTCGCCGGATGGCGGCCCCTTAGCAGACATTGCTCTATTTGTTCCGATAATCATACTCCTTGAAGGCTCAATCTGGTACGCAAAGCGATACGAAAAAGGGCGCGACGAAGAAGAACCGAAGAGCATCATCAGTAAAACAACCTGCACATTCTGCGGTGGAGACATGGACTCAACCGGAGTGTTCTGCGGCCGCTGCGGAAAAGCAAGGCTCTAACACCTAACTAGAATCCCTTCGTCGGAAGGCCTCCAAATCGGTTAAAAGAGGCGGTTCAGATTTGGAACCAGATGATGAAATTCCGCAAAAACAATGCGGACGGAGCGTTCTCAGCCGACGCAATGACGAACGACATCGGGCGGGCTGATAATTGGACCTTGTCCGCCCGACTCCTATCCTTCCGAAATTTCATCACAAACTGTGGTTATGTCCCAAGGATCCATGGCGAATTGTTGTGATGGCTGACGATCCCAAACAGATTCGAAGAAATATTATAACCGGACCAAAGAGAGATTTCCGCGGGACTCGCCCACCAATCCTAAGACGATTCATTTGATAACGCCAAAGTCGCAGCTGCTTCCTGAGCTTGGTCAACTTATTCGCAGAATTCCATTTCTGCTGACGACGGCAAAGGAAAACTCCAAGGCATCACTCTACGGCGAAAAGTATCTCAAACGACTCCTATGGTATTTGTTCGCTGGAACACGCGGAGGACCAAGTAGGGCTGAGATTATCAAAGCTCTTCAGAATCGCCCGTGTAACGCCAATCAGCTTGCGCAGATTCTACATGTGGATTACAAAACTATCCAGCACCACGTTAGGGTTCTAGAGGAGAATGACTTGATCGTTCCATCGGATAAGGGGACGTACGGTGCTGTTCTCTTTCTTACTCCCAAGATGGAAGAAGCGCTTCCGATCCTCGACGAGATTTGGAGCAGAATTGGAAGAAGAAAGATAAACGAAACGAAGACGGAGTAGAGTGACCGAGCTTGGGTTTTGCACTGTGGGCTAGCGCAATAGTAGCCTTCGCGAACATAGCCATGACCCTTGCGCTGCTGGCAATTTACCTCGGGACATATAGAAAGGTCAAATCTTCCTTCACCATGGGTCTAGTTCTCTTCGGAAGCTTTTTCGTAGTGCTAAACCTAGCAATTCTCGTATTCTGGCTCTTTCTCTTCGAAAATGTGAGTTCAGCCGGCACCCTAGTGGATCAAGCCTCAACCTACATGCTCCTTGTGAATGTAGGGGAAGCCCTCGCTCTGGCAAATCTGCTAAGAGTGACATGGAAATAGTATAGGAACCCGGACCTCCCGCGACCATTCTGCTCAGCAAGCATCGAACCGTTGAGAAACCTGCTGCAAAAGTCCCGCAATATAGTGAACTGCAACCGTTTGTTCTCCGAGAGACGGCTTCGCTGCCGATTCTCCGTAAGCAGCCCTCTGCAGCTATCTCTAGGTAGAATATGGGTTAGATTCCGGGGAGATTTGGAAAAACCGTTAAGAAGCGATCCGAGCCATGTCAGCCAGAACTCCTCTTGAAAGAGAATAAGAAGACTGGCGAGGAATTTGA
The DNA here is from genome assembly GCA_005883695.1 of Candidatus Bathyarchaeota archaeon. Next base: position 12,859 of record VBBV01000124.1, read on the forward strand.
GTCCGAACAGGACTCGAACAACAAGATATCCCGAAGAGACTTCTTGAAATATGGTGTCGGAGCTGCCGCAGTGGCGGCAGGGGCCACAGCCCTCATGGGCAGGATACCCATCCCAGCGGAGCAGCCGAAAACGCCCGCGGCGAACGATAGCGCGGAGCCGATTGTCGCCTCTGTAAGCGGTGATCAGCTAACGGTCATGAATGGAGCGGCTTCTGTGAAGGTAAAGGATGCAGGATTGGCCGCTCAGATTGCAGACAAGCTACGGGGAGGGAACTAGACAATGACATCCCACAGGGAAGCCCCCAAGATTTCGAAGGATCCGGTCGCTGACAACACCGACCTGTACGCCTTTGTTAGCCCCGACAAGCCTGACACGGCAACCATTCTGGCTAACTACATCCCGTTGCAGGAACCTGCCGGGGGCCCCAACTTCAACACCTTCGGGGACGACGTACTCTATGAGATTGTGATAGACAACAATGGCGACGGAATAGAGGACATAACCTACCGGTTCAGATTCAAGACCACGATCGGAAATCCAGACACTTTCCTCTACAACACTGGTCCCATCGGCTCCCTCACTGACTCCTCGTGGAATGTGAAGCAGTTCTACTGGGTTACAAAAGTAGTCGGACCCCGCAGGACAGGCGTATCCACAATTCTGGGCAGTAACCTCCCAACCCCGCCCGTCAATATTGGACCACGATCAACACCGAATTATACAGACCTAGCAAACGCGGCCATCAATACCTTGAGCGATGGCTCGACCGTATTCGCCGGCCAGAGAGACGAAGCCTTCTTCGTAGATCTTGGATCGATATTCGACCTCGGAACGCTCAGACCGGTCCAGAACTTCCACCTCATACCTACACCGGCCGCTCCAGGCGTCGATGCGACAAAAGGGTTCAGCGTTCATTCTATCGCGCTACAAGCAGCCAAGAATAAATTGACATCAGATGGATCAAACCCCACCGATCCATTAGGAAAGAACTCAACAATCGGAATATGGGCATCAGCAAGTAGACGAAGAGCTGTAATCCTTCCAACAGGCGGAGACAATGCGCCTTCAGGCGACAACGAATCTGACGCAGTCGTGACTGGACCTTTCACGCAAGTTTCCCGGTTAGGAATGCCTTTGATCAATGAGGTAATAATCCCGTTGGGAAAGAAAGATTTCTGGAACACATCGCTTCCTAGGTTCGACTCCCAGTTCCTCCAATACTACCAGACACCCGAACTTCAGAAGCTGCTCCCGGTGCTCTACCCAGGAGTCTTCCCGAACCTGGCAGCGGTAACTGAATCGCGCGCAGACCTCATCGCAATACTCTTGACAGGAATACCAGCGGGCATAATTCCAGGATTCCAAAACTTCACAGGGCCCCTCCAAGCTGACTATCTCCGCCTCAATCTTGCCATCCCTCCGAACAACACCAACCCCAGTCGGTTGGGACTAGTGGGTGGGGACCCGGCAGGATTCCCTAACGGGCGAAGAGTACTAGACGACGTCGTGGACATCGAAATCAAGGCGATTGCCGGCGCGACTCTGCCACTTGTAGACAAGAACTTCACGACCGACAGTGCCGTCAGCCTAGTAACCCAAGGCATCCCACTCGGAAACCCCGTCCAACCACCCAATACCGCGCCGTTCCTGTCAGTGTTTCCCTACCTACCGCACCCAGTCCCCGGCTACGAACACTCTCACGACCCCTAGTCTTGACTAATGTGTGGCTTTTACGGCCACACTTTCCTCTATTTTTCAAAACCAGTTCCATGATGTGTCGTGACGGCTCTACGACTTTGAACCGAAATCTCATTCCTCATCTTTGAGATCCGGATTAGAGACAGGAGTCAGAGACCTAAGCTAGATAAGAATTAGTTTTCAGAGAATCATTTCAAAAGTCTTATTCTACCGTAGTTCTACGCTGCTTGGATACCTGTTGCCCTGTACGGTTATTGTCGGTGGGTTCTTCGGGGACGAGGGGAAGGGGAAGATAGCCGCTTATCTAGCAATGAAGGACAAACCCGACATATGCGTTCGGGGCGGGAACGGACCGAACGCTGGCCATACCGTGATCCATGGTGGAGTCCAGTACTCCCTCAGGCTCATCCCGAGCGGCTTTGTCAACCCCTCGACACGCCTTCTCATCGGACCCGGGGTCCCCGTCGACCCGACTGTCTTACTCGAAGAGCTCCGGAAAACCGACTCCGAACGCAGGATCGAGGTTGACAACCAGTGCGCCATCGTTGAGCCGCGCCACAAAGAACAGGAATCACGATCAGATCACTTGGCAAAGAAAGTCGGCTCTACTAAGAGCGGAGTTGGAGCGTGTAATGCAGAACGAGCCTTGAGATTGGCGAAATTGGCTCAACAGATTCCGAGCCTCAAACCGTACGTGGGCGACACTGTGGGGGAAGTTCAGAAAGCACTTTCAGACAACAAGAAAATCATGATTGAAGGGACCCAAGGCACCTTTCTAAGCCTCTATCATGGAACCTATCCCTACGTCACGTCAAAAGACACGACCGCCTCTGCAGCCTGCGCCGATGTAGGTGTCGGCCCGACTCAAGTTGACGACGTCATAGTCATCTTCAAGGCATACGTAACACGGGTAGGAGAAGGACCCTTAGAAGGGCAACTAGACCGTGATGAAGTTGCTCGCCGTGGATGGACAGAATTTGGAACCGTCACCGGGCGCGAGAGAAGGGCAGCTCCGTTTGATTTCGCCTT
>VBBV01000028.1 GCA_005883695.1 Candidatus Bathyarchaeota archaeon
GAGCCGGTGCCATAGCAGCCGAAGCCAGAAGGATAAGTATCACGAATCCACGGATCAAGACTAAGACTGCCCTTCGGGTTAATCGATATCTAATGAGTCGCTCGCAAAAGTTAAACCAATCGCCACGTTCGAGAACACGAACCGAAATATGCCCGGTAGACGAATATTCCACTAATCCGGGTCCAACCTCGAGAAGTTAGCCCTCTTGAACATGCAACGAGTAATCATCGCTTCGACTCTAATCCTGCTTGTCGCAGTTTCCCTCTCTCAACCGGCTGCTGGTTCAGACTTTACAATCCTCCTAGACGGCAGCCAGTTCAGAATAACGTGGAAGATTGATGCGATGCAGAACCTCACAGCCTTCGCCAAAACAATCACCTTCCCTCAGAACATAAGCTCCACCCTGAAGGGAGCCGACCTTACCGCATTTGCATCAACCCTTCAGAACACGCTCCAGGCAAAGGTAGCAACCATTCAGATCAGCCAACCCACGATCAGCCTCTCCTCAAACAGCGTAAACGCCACCTGTTCAAACCACTGCCCATTCCAGTGGCTCAACGCCACAATCGCATTCGACATCCATGAAAACCCTGTACAAGCGAATGGCCTAGGAGAATACGACATGTCCTGGAAAGCAATCCGAGTGGAAGACAATCTACAAGTAAACGGGACCGCCTTCAACACACTTGGGGAAACGTACTTGCTCCAAGGGCTCGCGTCCTTCTTTCCCACCCCAACAACACTGCGAACATTCACAGTCAAAATAGGAGGACTCTTGGTAAACAAGAACACATACCAAGATCCAACTGGAAAAATCTTCCTGTTGGACACAGGCGCATTTCAGACTCCCCTTTCGAACTGGGTCCACACGCAGGACCTCGAATCTCGCACCCAGAGCTGGACTAGTCCGCAAAATGCAGGCTTTAACATAACCGCAAATCAGCAAATAACCGAAGTGGGCTTCCAAACCAACCTGTACTATTTTGCCGCCGCCCGGATGTCTGGGGAAATCTCGACTTCAATGAACACTTTCGCCCAAAAAGATGTGCTGTTCGTGGATTTCTCTAACGGATTGTGGAAAACGGTCAGCGCAACCCTGATCCTAGTTATCATAGGAATACTAATAGTGACAGTAATACTGGAACGCCGTATCACAGGCCAGCTCCGACAACGAAGGAAGGGCAGCAAGGCTCGGTAGACGACTGGCACGTCGCGTCAAGAATTGGCCACTCCAATCGTCGAAAGCCTTGAAGGCCAGACCAGATCACAAGGCGATCGAACGGGGGGTAAGCCGCTAGCGATAACCTTTAGTCCTCGTCAGGACTAGGGGATCGGAACGCGTTGTCAGAGTCCGGGGACAAAGACTCGCAAAGAGAAGATGGTCCTTGGGGTCCCGTGAACCCGGACATTTGGGCTATCGCGCCCTCGAGACCGTCTCATCTGTCTCAGTCCTAGCATTGGCCATAGTAGGCCCCGCAGCATTTCTCTCGTCGCTGCTTGTAGTCTACTACGTCGCAGGCCCCGCCCTATTTGGTCCGGTTCTTTTGACCTTCTGGGCTGTCGCTATCATAGGATTCGTGCTTGTCTTGGAGAAAACTGGATACGCTCGGAATTTCGAAAACTGGGGCTTCCGATTGACGCCCGCCAAGATCCTGGCGGTGCCCGCCTCTTTCATAATAGTAATCGGCGTTTTCTATCTCTTCCTCTTCTTTGCCCGGCTCCACTAGACACATTCGCCCACACGGTTTCCGACTCGAGAAAGGTTGACGGTAGCGTGCGGCCCTTCATTCAGGTAGAACGTTGTTCCCTACCATCAAGCCTTCGTGAAAACATCTTGTCACCTACGATTTTTCCAAGCAAATCCACAACCCGATCAAACCTCAATCTTGCAGAGAATTCGAGCTTCTCATTCTTAGTCAGAATGGTCAGATCGACGAGGTGGTATGTCTCCTCCACGTCCACCCTCACAATCTCGTCCAGACCAATAGCAAAGTTGTCTTTGTTGGACGCAAGAATCTCCTTGGGACTCTGAGACCCCCGTGGCTTAGCTAGAGACTCTTTTCCTGACTTCAAGAGATCCTCAAACGCACCACTCAAACCCCCGAAGAACTGGCCAGTGGCAAGCGCTCCCGCACCTCTCTTTCCACGATAAACAACAATAATTCTTGCGTCCGTCGGTACAAGTGTCAAGTGTTCAGAGCCAACTTGCAACCGGGCAATTACCGGAATCTCGCCCAACACAGTCTCAGTCTTCTCGTCCAGCGAACACATCTCCCTGTTGAGCTGTCATTAGACAGTACTTGGAAATAAGTTTGCTATTCCATGGAAACAATAATTTCCACATCATCCTCTTCCACCACCATCAATAATCTCGCGGGTCTGGGTTGTCTTGTGCTCGATCGACTCTACTATTCACAGTTTCAGTAAAAGTAGGTTCAGCCGGAAAAAGTCCTGAGCCCTACGCGGTAACGACAATGATACGGTCGCGTGATTCGAAAACAATGAGAAGTTTGCATTTTCCCTTTGCACTGACCATGATGCGATGACTCCTCAGTGTCGAAGCGATTATTATCATAGCGTATCGACGAAGCTAGCGTCATACATCTTCTGTCGGGACAATCTTCAACTGCCCATAGGATGTTGAGATATATCTGGAATGCTTCGCTAACGATCCGACCTCCAAGTATTCCTACAGAAAGCTGCTTGTCAGAAAATCATTAGTAGCAAGCTGGGAGAAGCGTTTCACTGAAATGCGTCTCTTGATCGCGAATGTGCACCTGCTCGAATCTAGCAATTCATATAACCCTGCAATTTCGACAAGCTTCCGCACGCCCCGGTGGCTCAGCCTGGTAGATGCCGAAGCCAGCCAAGAGCGTTGCCTTGGTAGACTCCTCAAAAAGGCAAAGGTCACGAGTTCAAATCTCGTCCGGGGCTCCAAAAACTGTCGATGACTGTGTCATCCCTCTATCTTGAGTCGTGGACGAACCTGAATATTCCCTTTCTACTGAAACGGTCTCACGTTTCAGTCAATAGAGCGAAACTTGCGTCCGTAGGACGCAGACTCGCAGCATAGCGCCTGGTTTCTACGACGGAGCACTTCGTCTCGGTTATTCAGAAAAAAGGGGGTTACGCCTCTCAACATCCTCAAAGGGATGTGAGAGACGACTGTCTTCACTATGCCGTAACAGTGATTGTTGCAGAACTGGACAGCTTGGTACCGTGGAAGACGAAACTTCCGGTTACCGTCACTGTAAAGGTTCCGGACGTAGCGGTAGAGATTGTCAGCTGGGAAGATGCTGTATTGACGCAGTCGCACGCGACGAAAGTCGGACTTATGCTGGCGGTCACTGTTGAGCTAGAAGTTGTGGCCGAGACGTTTACGTCATTCGCCCAGCCGTTGAGAGCATTGACACTAACAGCTACGGTCTGGGAAGAGCCCGCGGGGATGGCGACAGATGAAGGCGCGGAGACTGTGAAGCTCGGCTCAGCAGTGCTGGAGACGGTTCCATAGTCAGTGTCGATGACTAGGATGCCAGAAATCTGGGACCCGGCGATGGCGATTTGTTGACAGGCTATCACGATTGGAGAGCCTGCAACACTGTTGACGGCCATCCACGTTACCGTGAAAAGTACGCCTCTGGAAGCCGACGATGCAACGCCAGTACCTGATGCAACCGCGAGGTGTGCTATCCCTGAACCATCATTGATGCTACAGCCTGTTCCCGAGCCGTTGACGCAGTTGGCGACGACGATTGGCGAGGGAAGTATAGTTCCAATGGAAATGCTCTGGGGACTGATAGCAGCACCGTCTGCTTTCACTGAGATGTCGAATGCGTCGAATGGAACCATGAAAGAGATCATGATGTCGGTTGTCGTGAGAGATCCTGCCGGCACAACCTTCGTGCTACCAGCAGTCAACCTTGGACCTGGCCTGGCCTGGACCGCTGGAGTTGCAACTAACGCGATGGATAATGACACTGTTACGAGCAATAGAGCTAGAAGCTTAGAGTTTTTCAAAGTTTTCCAGCACGATACTACGGGGTACGAGGTATAAGCTTTCTTAAGGGGAATGCCCTCGAAGTAAGGTGGAGATATCACTCTATTTCCGGGGAATGCTTGAGCAGTCCTATAACTCCTAGTCTCGACACAAACTCGGACCAGTTCGAGATCCCTCTTATCCCTCGCGTCGCCACGAATCTACCACTGCGCAACCAAAAGGGATGCTTACACTCTTCACGTTCACCGGATCAGAAGTAAGAAATTTCAATGCAAAAGGTTTCAGAGTTCACGCCAACTCGAGTTAGAACTTATCCCGAAAAAAGGGGGTACTTCTCTCCATCTCCTTTGGAGTATGGGAGAGACGGTTACCGTTCGGATTAGGCCGTGACGGTAATCGTGAACGATTGTGTTATTGGACCTGGTGGCGGCGAGATTCCCGTAACAGTGACTGTGAACGTCCCAGATGTGGTTGTAGTAATAGTAAGAGTGGACATTGCTACTCCGACACAGTTACACGAAACGCCGGCCGGAGCTAGAGTTGCGGTGACCGATGGGCTGGAGGTTGTGGCTGACAGCGCGACATCATCGGCAAAGCCGTTGACGCCAACTACTGTCACGATGACGCTCTGAGAGGAGCCAGCGGGGACTGCGACAGTTTGTGAGGCTGAGACACTGAAGTTGGGGAGCGCGGAGGCTGGAACGGTTCCAGTGCTAGAGTAGACGTTATCCTTCAAGCTGATGCCAGATACCTGGACACCCGCAGAGGCAAAGAGCTGGCAACTGATCGCAACGACGCTGCTGACACTGTCGACTGCCTTCCATGTTACGGTAAAGATGACGCCGTTGTGAACAGTGGATGGTGCGCCTGTACCGGATGCGGCTGCAAGGTGGGCTATGCCGGGACCGTCATTAATGCTGCAGCCTATGCCTGCACCATCAACGCAGTTTGTGAGTACAAGGGGCGAGACAAGGGCGGAGCCGATTGAGATGCTCTGAGGATCAATGGCCCCACTGTCGGCAAAGACCGCTATGTCGAAGGCATCGAACGGGACCATAGATTGAACTTTAATGGCGGTTTTTGTGAGAGAACCTGCAGCAACATATGTGGTGGGTCCAACCACCAGTTTGGGGGTGGCTTGGGAGATGGCTTGGATTGGAGGAATCCCTGCGAGAACGATAGATGCCGTCACGGCGAGAAGCAGTATTGGTAGAAGCTTATGCTTTTTGAAACTCGTAAAGGCTATCATTTCCATTTTCAGGAGGACTCAGTCATACTCCACTTATATGTTTTCCCCCGCCCTCGGGCGGCGGAAAACGCTTCAGCGAGCCAGGGATATCAGGAGATATGCATTTCTGAGCGTGGCTATCCAACGCCGACTTCTATACTCGGGATGCCGAGGAGTACACAAGGACACGTCAGACAGCACTGGATAGAGCCTCAATAATCCCTAAGGAGAGTGACGGGTGCCTCAGACTGCCAAGATTCTCAGATGTCCACAACATCTCAGAACCAAGACTGTCTAGAAGCATAGACTCTTACTCTTGGTCAAGAAATCATCGAAGACGATGCCTGGAACAGCCATCCCTCCATGAGAGAAACTAGACAAGAAAAGCCGCGGTTTTCTACGAGAATAAATATCGAGGACCTTGTTGCTCTTACCGATCTTTAGAAAGCCGGCGACAATAATCTGGTATGGCAGCCAGGCTTAAGTCCGGTTCTCAAGCTGGCGGACCTTCTCCTTCCAAGCAGGGGCTTGAGACATTTGTTGGAGCACGGACTTCTTAGCCTCCTCTTGGCTCATCCAGCGGGTCTGCATAGCGAGCTTAACCAAGTCCTCGTACTTCTTCTCAAAGGGCAGCAACTTACCATTCATGTCAGTGCAGTGAATACAGTAGGGGTTGTCCGGGTTCTGCGCACCATGCTCCTCGTTAGTTGCCATGGGCATACCACAACTCTCGCAGCGCAAAGCCAGAGACATAAGTTCCGACAAGAACAAGAACACGAAAGAGAACTAATAACCTAACTGGACAACCCGCCTGACAGCACGAGTAACAAACCACAATCTGTGTCTGCTAAACCTATAATAATCCGGCACCCGCCCTATCGCGAACAGACCATTAGAGGAATGCTTCTCTTGCGGAGAAAGGGCACAGTACACCCTTTCGCAATTCTAACCGAGCTGATCCTACTATTCGGAAAAAAGAAACCCCCCGAAGAACCAATCCCAGCCACCACGACCAGGCTGGAACCCTTCCCTATACCGGACACGATCAGGAAAACGATAACAGAATCCGACATCACGAAGGCCCGCAACCGACTTCGAGTCGCAAACCTCGAAAGAGACATCATAGGAGACGCCCTCACTAAGATCTATGAGGCAGAAGCAAAAGGCACTATCAACGAGCCTGAAGTGTAGACGCAGAGATCGACACCTACAAGAAGACCGTCGACCTCTACGAGCTAGAAACAGCGAAGGAAGACCTGTTCAAGAGATTCCAGGAAACATTCCTCGACATACAAGCCCGGATCGAAAAGATCCGGCCATCCCTCAACCTATCAGCCTCAACCGAGGCCAAACCCGCCGAGCCAAATCCCGCCCCAGCTAAGACCGAACCAGAACCGACAGAGCAGAATGCTCCTTCAAAAGAGAAACCTCCAAGAGAGAAGGCGAGAAACAAGGCTGAAGAGAAAATTGAGACCATCCGAGAAGAAGTCCTCAAAGCCATGGAACGACTCGAACAGATAGAGACAGAAGGATAAGCGGACAAGGATGAGCTGGGTAGAAAAAGCAAGGCTCAGCGCAGCAGCGCAAGCCGTCCGGGAATTGAGAGACCGCACGACTGTCGGGCTTGGCAGCGGGACCACCGTCCTCAAAGCGCTAGACCTATCCGCAGATAGAATCAAGAAAGAGCATCTCAACATCAACTGGGTCCCCACAAGCTACCAGATGGAAATTGCCGCAAGAAGACTAGGCCTGAAAATAACCACACTGTCAGAAGATACAGAACTCGACCTAGCGATAGATGGCGCCGACCAGGTCCAGTGGAGATCACTCGACCTCGTCAAGGGCGGTGGCGCGGCCCTCCTGAGAGAAAAAATAGTAGACTCAACAACCAAGAAACTCGTCATAATCATAGACGAGAAAAAATTGGCGAAGACACTGGGTGGAGAGCAACCGATCCCCGTGGAGATCACACCCTTCGCCTACCACGCCACACTCGCAAAGATAAACAAGATATCCGAAAAGGCAGCGTTGCGGGAGGCACCAAGCGGCAAGGTAGGACCAGTAGTCACTGACAATGGCAACCTAATCATAGACGCATACTACCGGAACCTCCGACGGCCAGATATCATCAACGAAAAACTCAGGAAGATCCCTGGAGTAGTGGAAACAGGACTCTTTCTGGAGATGTGCGACGTCGCATATGTCGGAAGGAAGGATGGTAAGGTGGATATTCTGCGCCGAAGCTAGAAAGCTAGCGATCTAAGATCCTTGTCACAATTTGTAAGCCCGGTCATTCTTCCCTAGCATACTGCTCCTCTCTCGCGTCTTCTTCCTCCCTCTCTGGGTCAGAGTCCATCCTTTGCTCCTCGTCCTCGGCGTATTCCCTAGGAATACCGACCTCTCGAACGCTGAACTTGGCCCACTCCTTTCCGCAGTCTCTGCACCGGTACGCAAATCTGTAGGTGACAAAGTTCTCCGGATGCTCTGCTATCGCGTCTCCGGTTTCGATGGTTATTCTCATTTTGAAAAAGGCGTCCTTTTCCTTGAGCGCCTCGCTCGTGTCGATCTCCTCTTTCGACATCAGCTCGCCAGCAAGGAACTTGTGGCAGAAGGGGCATTCTTCCAAAACCAAAGAGTGATCCTGAACCCGTGTGCTAACCAGACAAATTAGCCTTCCCCCTCCAGCGCAAAACGGTGTCTACGTTTCTATCGTTTCGTCACAAGAAGAGACGGGGGCAGTCGAGACCTTGAGGTTTTGCGTGAGAAAGTACTATGTTTCGGCGTTCGCCGGGCCGACCAGTCAGAAGTGACGAGGGGCGGTACGTGTGGATGACCTTATAATTCTGAGATCGCTCTCTCATCACAGAAGATTTCTATCAAGTAACCGTCTGGATCTCTAATCTTGATGCTTCGATACTTCTCCTCCGTCACGTCTTCGTAAATGATTATGTTTCTGGCTCTAAGCCATGCCTGCCACTCGTCAACCTTCGAGGATGAATCCACGCGGAAACCGAAGTGGAAGCCAGACGCCCCTAAGCCCTTCTCGTGCAATACGAGAGTGTCCCGGCCTGAAGGAATACGCGCTACTCCCTGCCCGATCGCCCTGCTATCGAGGCCAAGAATATTCCGGTAGAACTCTACAGACGTTTCGAGGTCAGACACTTTCAGACCAACATGACCAATCCCAGAAGTGGCGATTGAGCCCGGACTATCACGTTTTCGTGCTCCGTAGCTCATAACTCTCCTCCTCAATGCGGGACTTATTGCCTTTACGTATCAAGTGCCG
>VBBV01000029.1 GCA_005883695.1 Candidatus Bathyarchaeota archaeon
TTCTCGCAAAGAGACGCGATGCAGCCGAACGAGTCCGTCGACTCTACAAGTACAGAGAAGAACACGGGATTCTTGGAAGCAGAATGGAATGGATTCCAAAGCTCGGCAGGATCGACACTTCACAACTGTTGCTGCAAGAGATGCGTGGACCAGAAAGGCCTAGCTGAATGGTCCCGATCGGCGTCTTGGCGTCAGGACGAGGTTCAAACCTTGATGCCATACTAGACGCGGTCGATAATCGATACCTCAACAAGTGCGAGGTCAAGATTGTTATCAGCAACAGACCAAACGCGCCAGCTCTCGACATAGCCAAGAAACATCATGTTCAAACAATCACCTTGGACGACAAAAGTGTCCCCAAGAAAAGCTGGGACTACGACCAGAAAACTATCGCCGCTCTCGAGTCACGCGGGGTGGCACCGAAAAACGGGCTGATCGTACTGGCAGGTTATCTCCGGATTCTCAGCGAACAGTTCGTCGATCTGTACCCTCGCAGAATCATCAACGTACACCCTGCTCTACTTCCGTCCTTTCCGGGTTTGGAAGCGCAGAGGCAAGCCCTCGATCACGGCGTCAAGGTCACGGGTTGCACCGTCCACCTTGTCGACAGAGAGGTTGACCACGGTCCTATAGTTCTCCAAACGGCAGTCGCGATCCGCGACGACGACACCGTAGAAACTCTTTCCAGCCGGATCCTGAGAGAAGAACACCGGATTCTTCCCGAAGCAATCAGACTCCTCACAGAGGATCAATTGAAGTTTGAAGGGAGGAGGGTGCTTTTCAAGAATTGACAGCCATCCTCATGGATGGCAAACTGGTAGCTGGAGAAGTCAAGAGACAGGTCGCCCAAAACGTCCAACAACTGGAAAAACATGGGACTGTACCTTTCCTCGTCACAATTCAGGTCGGCGACGACCCTGCCAGCGCCTCCTATCTCAAAGCCAAACACAAGGCCGCCGATGAGGTGGGAATAAGATCCGAGAGCCACCACCTACCCGCTGACACTTCCCAGAACAAGCTTGAAGCTTTGCTCGGCCAGCTCAACACCAACCCCAAGGTCAACGGAATACTAGTTCAGCTGCCACTACCCCCAGGCTTCAACGAGGAAAAGATAATCGAGAGAATCATCCCCTACAAGGATGTTGACGGACTGCACCCCATTAACGCTGGCAAACTGGCCTCGGGCCATGAGGAACTGGTTCCGGGCACGCCGAAAGGCGTTATCAAACTGCTAAACTATTACAAAGTTCCGGTCGCTGGATCCAGGGCAGTTATCATCAACCGAAGCAATCTGGTGGGCAGACCCCTGGCCAACCTCCTCCTCAATCGAGATGCGACCGTTACGGTCTGCCACTCCAAGACACCCAACCTTTCAGGGATGACCCGGGCCGCTGATATTCTAGTCAGCGCGGTCGGAAAGGAAATCTTCCAGATTCGAGCGGACCACGTGAAACCTAACTCGGCTGTAGTCGATGTTGGCTTGACAAGGGTAGACGGGAAGCTCCGGGGGGATGTCGATTTTGAGAAGGTCAACAGAGTAGCCGGTTACATTACGCCGGACCCGGGAGGTGTTGGACCTATGACGGTAGCATGTCTACTAGAGAACACCGTACTGGCTGCGAGTATCCAGATTGGCTTGAAAGTTTGACAGAAGCAAAGACTGCTGTCGAGAAAGAGCAATTCCGACGATATATTTTGCGACTCAGAGATCGACAGTCTACTCGAGACATAGAGCAGAAGAGTGGGGAAATCCTGGATCAGGTTCTGCATCTTCACGAGTATGTCGGCGCGAGGGGTATTGCCTGTTACGTCAGCAAGGGTAGCGAGGTTGACTCTCGTCCGCTCATCCGAAAGGCCTTGGATAGCAACAAGCGAGTTCTTGTTCCCGTTGTGAAGAAAGGAGACATTGACCTCTTCTTCTCCGAAATCAAAGACCTCGGGAAAGAGCTCGCGCCTGGAAGCTTCAACATTCCCGAACCCAGGCCAGAGTTTCTACGTCCCGAGAGCCTCGACGCTGTCGATGTCCTGTTCGTTCCCGGGATAGTATGGGACAAGGAAGGCTACCGTCTCGGCTGGGGCAGAGGATATTTTGACCGTGTTCTCAAAACGCTTCCAGAACACGTTCGGTCGATCGGTCTCTCGTTCAATCTACAGCTTGTCAGTCGCGTTCCTCGGGATCAGTTTGATTTACCAGTGAACACGGTAGTCACAGAATCTCGCGTTGTGCGGTGTCACAGTTGACCAGGAGCGTTAGCATCGTCATGGGTTCGGAGAGCGATCGGGAGATCTCCAAGAAAGCGGAGACCATACTTGAGAAGCTTGGCATTCCCTTCGAGACGAAGGTTCTCTCGAGTCACCGCAACCACAAAGAGCTTGACAGGTACGTCGAGGGTTCCAAGTCTGACGTCTTCATTGCCATCGCTGGTCTCAGCGCTGCCCTACCTGGTTTCGTAGCGTCCCTAACCAACAAGCCAGTGATTGGAGTCCCGGTCTCGGGCAAGCTCAACCTCGACTCCATCCTCTCGATCGTTCAGCTCCCATCAGGCGTCCCGGTTGGCACCGTCGGCCTGGACAATGGAACGAACGCGGCACTCCTCGCCGCTGAGATTCTTGCACTCTCCGACTCAGAACTCGCAAAGAACCTCCAGCAATACCGTGGTGGTCGTGTCTAGATGCAAGAACACGTTAACGAACCCGAGAGCGAATTGTCCTCCGCACCATTCAAGCGTGGCAAGGTAAAGGACATCTACGAGCTCGACAACGAGGAACTCTTGTTCGTTTTCACTGACCGAGTATCCGCCTATGACATAGTCCTTGCCTCTATCATTCCTCGAAAGGGGGAAGTTCTCTGCAAGCTTGCAGCCTACTGGTTCAACTATCTGAAGGTCCCCCATCATATGGTCCGCGTCGAGAACGCGAACCGGATGATTGTCCGGAAGTTGAAGATGATCCCGGTAGAGTGCGTTGTCCGAGGTTATCTCTACGGCAGTCTCTACGAGAGACTTGTCAAGGGAGAGATCAGTCTCCCCGTGAAGCCAATCAACGCTACCAAACTTTCTGAACCATACTTCGATCCAACCACCAAGTCTGATGTGAAAGATGAGCCTGTCACGGTTGACCAGATTGTGGACGAGGGTTGGTTGGACGCGGAAGAGATTACCGCGCTCAAAGATCGTAGTCTCAACATCTACAAGAAAATGTCCGAACGCGCGGACAAGGCCGGCTTCATCCTCGCAGATCTCAAGCTAGAGTTTGGTTTCGATGATGAAAGTAACATCGTTCTAGCGGACTCTATCGGGCCTGACGAGTTTCGGCTTTGGCCGAAAGAAAACTATGCTCCGGGCAAGAACCAGGAGAGTTATGATAAGCAGTTGGTCAGAGACTGGCTTTCCAAGGTTGGTTTCAAGAAGATCCTCGATGAGGCGCGAAAAGCTGGACAGCCAACCCCGAGACCCCCTGACCTTCCTAAGGGTCTGATTGATGAGACGAGTAAGCGGTATGTTATCGCTTACGAGCGCTTGACGGGACTGAAGCTGTAGGCTTGCCTCGGCCCCGCATGACCTACGCCAGAGCGGGAGTCGACGTTTCCCGAGTCAGGAAATCCCACGAGGCCCTTGCACGACTGCTTGAATCCACATTCAAAACTCGCAAAGGAAAGGTCGGGCATCCCGTTTTCCCGATTGGCCATTACGCAGGTCTCGTCGACCTCAACGACGGCCGGGTCCTGAGCCTCCACACCGATAACGTCGGGACCAAGGTCATCATTGCTCAGATGATGCGAAAGTACGACACCATCGGGATAGATTGCGTCGCGATGTGCGCAAATGATCTGATTTGCACAGGCGCCGAACCTATCAGCTTCCTCGACTACCTCGCCATGGCCAAACACGATCGCCATATTGTCGACCAAATCGCCATCGGGCTGGTGAAGGGAGCAAAACAAGCCGGAATAGCAATCGTTGGCGGCGAGACAGCAATCGTCCCAGACCTTCTCTCCAACGACCCCGGGCTAGACCTTGTCGGGATGGCAGCTGGCATCGGCAAAAAGAAAGATCTCATCCTCGGAGATGAGATTCGAAATGGCGACGCGCTCGTCGGAGTTGCAAGTTCAGGAATACACTCAAACGGTCTAACACTCGCCAGGAAAATTCTCCTAAGAGAGTACAAGCTGAAAGAGAACGTGCCGGAACTCGGCCGAAGTATCGGCGAGGAACTGCTAGAACCTACTCGAATCTACGTCAAACCGGTTCTAGAGGCGACAAGAAAACTGGAGGTTCACGGGCTTGGTCACATAACAGGAGGAGCGTTTGCAAAACTCGATAGGATTGTCGGACAGGCAAGACTCGGAGCAGATATCGAACAACTGCCCCCTACACCGGGAATATTCCGGATTATCCAGAAGCGCGGAAGAGTCTCAGACCGGGAAATGTACCGGACTTTCAACATGGGAGTAGGCTTCGTCGCAATTTGTCCTCAGAGAGCAGAGGACACTTTAATCCGACTCTTCGTGAGACACGGACACAACGCATTCGATCTCGGACGAGTGCAGAAAAAGAGAGGAATTCGAGTCAAAGACAAGGTCGTCAACTAAGACTACCGGATGAGTATCGGACTTGAATCCTGCCGCGTCGATAAAGGGCATAATCTTTGACATGGACGAGACCCTGATTAGCACCGAGGCCGTAATAGTTCACTGCGTAAACGAAACATCGAAGAAATATCTCAAACGACCCAGGCCAACCCGTTAGAAAAGCAGTCGATGACTACCTCTTCTGTTATCGAAATAACTTCCTCGAAAAAGCGACCCTCTTTCCGGGAATCCCGCGGCTACTCCAGAAGCTCCGTGAATCCGGCAAACGTCTTGCGGTCGTGACCGCAGAAGAAAAGGCACTCATGGAGTTCAACCTCGCGACTCTCGGTTTGAAAGACTACTTCGATATCCTAGTTTCTCGTGATGATGTTCTGAAACCCAAACCGCATCCAGAGGGCATCCGTCTAGCCTTGAGAACTATGAGGACGAACCCCGAGGAGTCTATGATTATCGGAGACGCGGCTACCGACATATTGGCGGGGAACGACGCAGGACTCCTAACGGTGCTCGCCAAATGGGCACCTCAGTTCCAGGGGGATCTAAGCAAGGCAAGGCCTGACTACGAATTTCATACCGTCGAACAGCTGGCCAGGTTCTTCGCCTGAACCTAGGAGTGTCTGCGTTATTCGTTGCCGCTAGGCTTCTACCTTGGAATGTTCAGTGAGGACTTTCAGATCCGCAGGTTTGGCGTGGAACCCGATCTTTGCGTGGGTCCCGTCGCAGAACGGTTTGTTTGCTGGAGCCACCACATCTGCACAAGGCAGTGAACACCTTGCCATCCAGGTAAACGAGGTTTGGACCGTTTTCCGTAGACTTGATTTCTACCGTATGCACGGTTAAGGATGGATTCTATTTAAACAGGGGCAAGTATCCGTCACTTGGAACGATAACCGCAATCCTTAGATTCGTTTGAATCTCAATCTCGATTCGCCGAGTTTGGAGTGGAGGCATTTGGCAGGGATTGTTCAACGAGCGTTCACAGATGGCCCTGTACCGGCTCATGAATCACGGTGTGATAGCTCGGCTTGGGCCGCCGATCCGGCAAGGTAAAGAAAGTCTCGTTGTCCACGGAGTCGCTCCCAACGGCCGGGAACTAGCAGTCAAAATCCACACCTCTAAGGTTTTTGGAAAAAGAGAGAAAAAGCAGTATCTCTTCGGCGACTGGCGCTACCGTCACGCCAAACGCCATATTACACTGCGGACTGAGTCAATGTGGGCAGAGAAGGAATACCGAAATCTAGCAAGGCTGGAGAAGGCGGGAATTCCAGCCCCTCGTCCTGTCGGGTTTGAGGAAAATATTGTCGTGATGACCCTGCTCGGCGGCAATGGGATAGCTGCTCCACAACTCAATGAGTTAGAAGGCGGGGATTATGCTTCTCTTTCGAAGATGGTTCTCTCAGCATTGAGAACGCTTGTCTCTCGGACTCATCTGGTACACGGAGACCTTAGCCCCTACAACGTCGTTGTCTGGGACAAGAAGCCCTACATCATTGATGTCTCGCAAGCCGTCTTGGTCAGTCATCCAGATGCCGCGCGCCTTTTGGAGAACGACATTAGAAATATTGCAGCGTTTTTCGAGCTGAAAGATGTTGGTGTGGAAGACTACTACCGCGTCGGGGCGGATCTAGCAGACGATGTCAAGCAACATCAGAAAGAGTCTCTCGTTCGTCCCGACTTGCTGGATTAGACGGAGAGCGAACGATGGCCGAGCAATCTAGTTTGTTGGGAAGTCAAGTTGTTCCTCAGGGATTCCAACGGACTTGCCGTATTCGACAGCCTCTTTCCAGGTCGACTTGTCCTTAGCCTGAAGCCCGAACTTCTTGCCACGAAAAACAACCAAGAGTTTGCGGCCTTTCCAAAAGTGGGCGTACCATCCGTTCCTAATCCGGCTCGTTAGTGTTTCTACCTGTTTGTCGGTCGCTCGTACCCAGTAGAGGTGCCATCTTTCTCTGTTTCCCTGGCCGTCGATGAATTCGTCCTGTTTCGAGATTCGGGCCTTATACACGTCAAATTCGTTGATGACGCTTGGCTCTTCTAGGCCTTCCGCGATTATGATTCCCTTCCACATGGTGCTCAACTTGACAGACCAGTTGAGTCGATTGTCTAGAGGTCTGGTTATTGACCCCATTGACTAAGCGTCTACGAAGGATCTGCTTGTGGGTCCTCGGATTTAGGGAATCAGCCTGTCTGGCTATCCATTGGCGTCGTAATACGGGAAAAGACCCGAAAAAAAGGGGTGAGGTTCGATTTGGTCGGAGTTCAGTTACAGTGGTTGGTTGGTGCTTTGTTGCTGTAGGTCGCGCATCATCTGTTCGAACTGTTCTTTGGTGATCTCTCCCTTGGCGTATCTTTCTCGAATGATGTAGTAGGATTGGTCTTGGTATCGCCAATATCTTCCTCGATAGCCCCATCCCCCTCTCCATGGGAAGATCAGCCATCTGACAATCCAGAAGAACGCGAATATTCCGAAGATGAAGAATAGCGGGAACGGGAAGAAGAAGTACGGGTAGTACGTGCCTGCAACGGATGCAGAGCGTGTTGCGAATAGCAAGGCTGAGACTGCGATTGATGCTACGACAACGGCCACTAGCGCAAATATGCCCCAAGCGAAGAAGTGTCTAGGCCGACTCCATTCATGTTCACTCATTCATTTCGCCTCCTTTGCTGATGCTTCGATATCGGTATAACGATATCGGATATCCGATATAAGGATTCTCCTAATCGAACCAGCGGGATTGGAAACTTTCAGGAAAAT
>VBBV01000009.1 GCA_005883695.1 Candidatus Bathyarchaeota archaeon
CTGTACATCTCTAGAACCCTTGGGAAGCCGACAGTCTGGTACTCCGGGTCGATGTTTGAGCTTGCCTGGGAGAGATGGATCACCGGAGAAGACTACAGAACGATTAGCCGGACAGTCAAGCAGACCGGTGAAGAATACTATGGGCGGACATTCTCCAATCTTGCGCTGTCAGACCTACTCTTCAACCAGACCGTCCGTTTCTCCCGTGCGATCGACATACACGTTGCGAGGAGATACTCGAAGGTAATTGCCAATAGCAAATTCCTCTCGCGCTTTCTCAAACGAATCTACAAGATGGACGATGAACCCGCTGTTGTCTATCCTGGGCCTGACCCAATACTAGAGGATCTGTCGTCGAAAGATTTTGCGGATGAGAGCGACTACATGTTAGCCGTGGGACCATTGATCCCGTTGAAGAACGTAGATGGCATGATCTAGGCCGCCTCCAAGGTGCCGTCCGCCAGACTTGTCGTGGTGGGAGACGGTCAAGAAAAGATTCGACTGGAAGAACAGGCGGAAACATTAGGAGTGCCGCTCAACATCAAAGGTAACTCTCACAGCGAAGAAGAACTTGCTCAGCTCTATTCGCAGTGCAAGCTTCTCATCCACCTGTCTCTGTACGAACCATTTGGACTGACACCAGTCGAGGCCGGGCTCTTCGGAAAGCCATCAATTGTGACCAATCATGGAGGCCCACCAGAGATAGTTGTTGACGGCGAGACTGGGTTCATTGTCGCTCCAAGAGACTACTCCTCGATTGCGAGGAGGATGAAAGAACTTCTCTCTAATCCCGAACTCCGTCATGAGATGGGACGGAAGGCGAGAAAGCGGGTCCTTGAGAACTTCACGCTGGAAAGATCTGCGAAGCGTTTGCTTGCGGAAGTGCAAGGCTAATGAAAACCGCGATCCTCTCGATCTTGAAAAATTTCCGATTCCGCTCGAAGAGCTTCCGACTCTATTGGATCTTGTTGCTCCTAGTCTTGAGCTTGGTGATTCCAGCAGTGTTCCTCCGCGGAACACTTCCTCAGCACACAGCCACCCAGATCGATGGGCTTGCCGAATTCGCGTCAATTCAGGGAGCTTCTCTGGGCCCCGTTACATGGAGAGAGAGTTTCAATAACACTCCTAGCGTGTGGAGTGCCCCTACAAACCCTCCCCACGTCCTTTCAGTCAGTGGATCCCTCAAACTCTCAGTCACGTTTCCTTCAAGTTCCAAGGCTCAAGCCATTTCCGTTTCCCGCAATGTGAGCTGGCCCTTGAACCAGACACCAATCATAACAATCACGGCAAGAGTTTCGACGGGCGTTTCTTATGGTGTCAGGTTCTTCGGAGTCACCGCCAATAATACGAGTTTTGCAGCTTGGCGGGAAGGGTCTCCCCTACAGCACAGGCCAGGGCTCGGCACGCTAGAGACAGTTTCCGCAAATCTGGTCACGGAAACTTTTCTGGCCAATCCAAAGCTCCTAGTTACGGGCGCGAGGATCACGGAGGTGCTGTTCTACATCGAAGCTGCGCCCTTCACAAGCGGGAACTTCTCTCTCACTTTATACGACTTGCATCTCAATCCCACGATTACGACCCCTGCCGACTCGCTTGAGTTAAACGGTAACTTTACTGGTCTGATTGCGAATCTCAAATCCTCAGTCTCCAGTCAAGATCTGTTCCAAGTCTTTGTGGGATTGGACATCAAGGGCAGTTCCGACCTAAGCTATACGCTGTATCTTACGAGAGGAGCTTCGATCGTAGCGCAGGGTTACACGTACGTTCCCAAGCTCGCAACAACCTACGAACTTGCATTAATGTCGCCGTCTCTCGTAAACTCCAGCCCCCTGTTTGCGGGTAACTTGGCCTCGTCGTCGCTGATAGTAAGTGCTTGGAAAGGAGAGATAAGCTTCTTCCGGCTAGACAGCGTTGACATAAGGTTTCTCACAACAACACCGGCTCCATCAGCCGCTCTTAACACGGCAAATTACAACTCACTCGTATTCTACTATTTCGTATTCCTTTTCGTAATTCCATCTTCAACGATCGTTCTTCTGATCAAGGTGTTCAGGGATGAAGACTAAGGTCCTAGTCACTCTTCTCGTGGGTCTAATCGTACGCCTTGAGCTGGCTTCCTTCGCTGGACATCCAGGTGACCTAGCCCTTTTTGCGTTTTCCTCTAGGCTATACTTCGAGTCGGGACAGTTCGACTATCTGTTTCCGTCGCTACCGCTCGTCTACTACGTGCAACTGGCCTTCTACTCATTCTACGTTCTCATAAGAGACGCAGGGTTCAGCGATCCAACCTTTCTCTTTCACACCAACTATATGATAGAAGGAATATTCTTCCGGATTCCACTGATAATATCTGACGTTGGAATATTTGCGCTGATTTTGAAGTTTACCGGCAGGCTTCGATATGCGGCACTCTACTTGCTCAACCCCCTCATTATCTATCTCACAGGAGCGTGGGGAATTTACGACTCGCTCATGTTGTTTCCACTAGTTGCTGGCTTTGTCCTCTACGCCCGAAATGAAAGACGTCTAGCAAGCGTTTCCTTTGTCATCTCGGGTCTTTTCAAGTTATTCGGATTCGTGCCTTTCAGCCTAATGGCGTTGGAGACTTTGCTACAGAGAAGATGGAAAGAATTCGGTTTCCAGATCGGAAGTGCGATTGGGCTGATTGCCCTGACATTTGCGCCTTACGTTGGTAACGGCTTGCAGGATTTCTATGTTGGAATTCTTCTCCGTTTCTTAGGACTTAGCGGGGCATTGACCAGAGGCTACGATATCGTTGCCATATTCTCAGGCGCTCGGTTCGCGGGTTCGTCCCCCTTCATCTATCTGGGGCTCGGGGCTATTGCAATCTCGTTCGTATTACACCTTAGAAGATCGCGTTCACCACTCCAAGCGTTACTTCTCTGGAGCATTGTCGGAGCTGTTGCGCTGAACATTCTGACACAGTCCGAACCTCAGTGGCTGTCCTGGCCGATTCCTATGTCTATTCTCTACGCCTATCTAACTAAACGCGAAGGACTAGCTCATTACACCTACTTCTACGGAATAGCAGGCACTTTTCTCTCAATCACCATCTTGCAGAGCATTGGATATCTCCTGCTTGGAACTCCAATGGTCTTCTTTCAAGCAATCGAAACATTCCAAGCGAGAGTAGCTGTATACTCTGTCAGCATTGCCACAATGCTACTCGTTCTACTCGGCTATCTCTTCCTGAAACCTGTCAAGTTCAAAGTCGAAGTCATCGCCCTAGTAGCACTCGTTTACTTGCAAGCGTACTTCTGGTTAAGCATAATGAGAATCCTGCCAGTTTAGGGGACCAATGCATGAATAAGAATGTTCACAATGAGGAAAATGACCCAGAAAACGTGACGGGGCGTTCATAGAACATTGACGGAAAGAGATACGTGGAATGAAATTGGACAGAATGATCCCTACTGTGGGACGGGGGGGCCAACCAAAGCCGTGCCGCATCTGGGAAAATTTGCGGCGCCTGACACAGCTCTACTGAGTGAGGTCGAGGGCGAGCCCGGTATCCTCGATGTCGGCTGTGGCTACGGAAGGAATAGCATTCCCTTATTCAACAAGAGTCACAACATAGTTGCATGCGACGTGTCTCGGACTATGTCTCGAACCGTGCTAGACGCTGGAGTGCCGTTTGTCATGTGCGATATTCACCATTTGCCGTTCCGCGAGATGGCTGTCGATTGTCTCGTTTGTTCTCATGTTATCCAACACATGCAACGAGATGATGTTGAACGAGTCTTATGGGAACTGAGACGAGTAGCAAAGAAAGCCCTGATTGTGATGCCCAATCCTTTGGGAGTGGCTTGTTTCTTCGGAGCGCGGCCGCTTGTCCATGCATTGGTTATGTTCAACAAGCGACCAGGCAGAGGCTTCTTTGAGAATATCCCAACGGTTAGAGGATACATAGTAAACTACTACCTTCCTTGGGTCTTCGCGAGGCTGGCCAAACGCTGGTTTGACCGTGTTAAGGTAACAAGGGGGACAGGACAGGGAAGGCTCCCCGCGTTCCTGGCCAACAGTCTGCTCTACATTTGCTCGTGAGATCATGCGTCATAAGAATATACGAAGTCGAGCACAGGTCCGAACTGACTACGACCAGAGCGCCAGGGATTACGACAAGGTTAGATTCGGCTCAGTTGGGGGACAATACGTCAACAAGAGAGAAATGGAGTTTGTAGCGAGCGTAGTCCAAGGATCAAGCGTCTTGGAAATCGGAACGGCTACAGGAAGATTCGCAGAATGTTTGATCAAGAAAGGAGCAGAATATGTTGGCATAGACCTCTCACTGAAGATGTTACGAGCTACTCGGGAAAGAACAGAACACTCCGCGTCTGTTGTTCAGATGGATGGGTGCTCGTTGGGTTTCAGAGGCTCTTTCGACTACGCTCTGTGTATACGAACATTCCATTTCCTGCCAAAGCCCGTAGAGGCTTTGCTGGGAATGTTCACCGCTTTGAAAGATTCGGGCGAGTGCTTAGTCACTTTTGAAACAGATAACCTCTTGAGACGATTTCTTCTCTTCCTCGGTATAGGATTATCAGAGCAATACTACTACAGAATCTCTGATGTCGAAGAAATGTTTCTAAGAGCTGGGTTTAGGATCGCGAGAAGCGGGTCCATCATGAGGATGCCTGTTACTCTGTACAGAAGATGCCCGAAGCACCTTCTGTGGATACTATGGCGTCTAGAAAGACTCTGGCCTTGGCCGATGCACGATTATGTGTTGGGAACACGGCAATCAGACCGAAACCCGAATCATGGGTTTTTGACAAAC
>VBBV01000010.1 GCA_005883695.1 Candidatus Bathyarchaeota archaeon
TGAATCTCGAGAACCATTTTTCACCGGCGAGGAATAGGGGTCCGCCTATCAGCCCTAGAATCACTGCGCTGGCTGGGCTAACGAAGCCTGCGAGCGGGGTTATAATGATGAGCCCCATGAGAACTCCGTTCGTGGCATAGATCAGGTCAGGCATCTTCTTCGACATCCGGTAACGGAAGTACATTATTGAGAGAAAAGAAGACGCGGCAGCAAGGAAGGTCGTGAGGACGACAGTCATGGCTGAGTTGTTGAACGCGAGAACACTGCCGGGGTTGAAGCCGAACCACCCAATCCAGAGAAGCAGAATCGACAAGGTCAGCCACCCGCTATTCAGCTTGAACGGCACCTGAATGCTCTCTATCCGTCCCCTCTTCTGCTCCTCTCGCCAGATCTGCAAGACAATTCCAAGCCCCGCCGCTCCTGCCGCCCCGTGGACCACTAGTCCACCCGCGAAATCAGCCATGCCCATACGAGCCAGCCAGCCTTGAGGATTCCAAATCCAGGCTGCGGGGAGATTCCAGATTAGGATAAAGTAGACGATTGAGTAAACGAAGAACGCTTGCAATTTCATCTTACGCAAGACAACGACCCCAACAAGGGCTAGGGTGACTGAGGCAAAGGCTGTCTCGAAAAGAAAGTAGGTTCCGATTGTCAGACCTTGCCCGGTAGTAGACCACCAAGCCCCGGTGAGTAGCTGGTTGGCATCGGACGAGAAACCTCCGAGGAAGAATCCGTTGTAGCTCGGGTTTCCAATTATCCCGCCTAACGTCGGGGCGAAGGCTGTGTTGAAGCCGATAAACGCCATCAAGAATATGGCTGAGCCAGTGATCAGCATCGTCTTCAAGAGGCTGATCTCCATATCAGCGCCCAGCTCCCCCACCTCGAGGAATCCAACCGAGACCGTCATTATGAAAACAAGAAGTCCGCAGATGATGACCCAGAGATTATTCGCAAGCATAACGTCCATGGGAGGAGCCATTAGCGTGTCATCCTGCGCCGAGTCTGGAATCGTGTCGAGATTTAAGCTGGGCGCACGTTTCCACTAGTTCGCCACCTCGACCCAGTAACATCCAACTTACAATGATCCAGGAGCATGCCTTGGATGAAGATGCCAAGTCAGCTAAACCGTCTATTCCGGCTCTATGCAACCAGAAAAAAAGTCTCGACCAAGAACACGCGACCATCTTCTCATGACAATAGAGAGCCTGTGGACAAGAAACATAATCCTGACGGGACCAAGAAATCGTCTAAGAGCTCACGTCGCTCATAATACGTTAAGGTAAAAAAAATGAGGGAAGGGTATCTAGGCCTCCCTTGGGGGGCTTCTAGTACCTTCGATGCTTTTGGTAACAGTCCCTGCAGTAAACTGGTCTACCTTCTGTTGGCTGGAAAGGAACTTCAGTCTCCTTACCACAGTCAGAACAGACGACTTTATGCATTGTTCTGGGACCACCATACGAACCACGACTCATCGGCCTAGTACACCTCCTATAATCCGCGATACCCTTCCAGTCCCTTTACTAGGTTATAGACCTTCGGAAGCCCCGAAATTGGGAATAGCGCTCTCAATCGTCGTTCGAAAAACGGGGCATCCCCTACCTAGCACCATGTCTCTTTAGTGCCTCGACAACCTTACCATGATTCTTCTCTTTGGCGAACGTCAAAGGGCTCTTTTCGTCCTTGGTTTTCGCAGAAGAATCGGCGCCGTTTTCAAGGAGGAAGTTCACAAGTTCCAGGTTTCCGTTCAAACACGCTTCCATCAATGGAGATACGCCACCTTCGTACCTATGATTGACATTTGCGCCTCTCTTCACGAGTATCTTTGAGATTTCCACGTGATTGTTAGCTACTGCGCCAGTTAGAGCGGTGAAACCGGTCGCATTCTTTGCTATCGCGTTCACATTCGCTCCCTTCTCAATGAGATATTCTGTCACGCTTTTCTGACCCAGATACGCGGCTAGAGCTACGGGGGTGAACCCGTCGGGGGAGTATGTCTCCACGAGAGCGCTGTCTTGCTCTATCAGACTCTTGAGTCGTTCGAGCTTCCCAAGAACCGAGGCTTCAAAGATGTCCAGTCCACCCTTCTTAGCCGCTATCGCCTGGGCGATATCCTGGTGTCCATAGTATAGTGCGAGAAGTATAGCTGAAACGCCATTCTTTGCCTTGCTGCTTGCAAGGGCCGGGCTTGTTGCTAGAAGCTGATCGATTTTCGATAGATTGCCTTTCTGGATAGCGTCTAGGAACTCATCGGTTTGCATACTTAGCATAGCTAATCATTAGCCATGCTAATATATTTACGTTGGTGATACTTATTACTAGAGAGCGAATGACAAAAGAACTCGGCTTCGAAGAAGTAGCCCGAAGCCTCCATAGCAACGCTATCCATCTGCTGCGTCGCGTTAGAACTGAAGATTCAGCAATGGGAATCGGACCCGCGCAGGCTTCAGCTCTGTCAGTCGTAGTCTTCGGCGGTCCGCTCACATTGAATGAGCTGGCCGGGGCAGAGCAGGTTCGGCCGCCAACTATGAGCCGTGTGGTCGAGGCACTTGTCAGAGAAGGACTCGTTCGACGGCAAATAAACAACGAGGATCGGCGCTCGGTCAAAATCTTCGCGACAGACAAGGGAGCGAAAATCATGCACGAAGGACGAAATCGACGAGAAAAACGACTGATCAAGCTACTCTCTCAGCTCGGTACCGACGAGATCAGATGTCTGGGAAGGGCCGCGAGGATACTGTCAAGAATCCTAGTTACAGATCATGCTTAGACAGTACGGAGTTATCTCTCCCAAGTCGTTAGCTCATCCTCGGTCAGATCCATTTCACTTGGTGTCAAACTCTAAATGGTCCCTCCCAAGTCTTCTGGTTTCCAATTCTGTGTGAATCCTCTGCCGTAGCCTGGATCTGTCGCGCTTGATTGATGCCTCGGATTAGTTCTCTCTTTTGCAGATAGCAGACAAAGAGTACTGTTGCTGGTTCTTGGAGAGGAGTATAACTAGGCCCACTGTCCCGTTGTAGAATGGCAGATGGCGGAGCCCTTTGATCTGCAACGAGTGTGAAGAGTCTCAGGCATTTCCGAAGGATATTGTTGAGCTCGAGTCCTCACTGGGTGTTCCCCGCGAGGAACTGATGGTTGACATGGAGAAGGGGAAGAGATGCATTCTTTGTGGGTCCCTTCTTGAACAAGGCGCCGTAGCTCAGCCTATCGAGAAAGATTCAACTTAGTTGACAGTTGGGAGAGAAAACGGCGCTGCTCATCTTGAGTCTAGTCACCTACTAGTCGGTCACTTGGCGGATGTTGAAGCGGCTTTTTGAAATACGATCTTCTCCGAGAAACGGATTCTTCTGCATGAGAATCGTGAAATAGTACAGAAAAGGGTGATTTATGGTGATTTTAGCTTAAAACAACGGTTGTTTTGCTTGATTAGCTCAGAATACAATAGTTTTATATCTTTACGGTGCATTAGAACGTCACAGGTGAATTCGGACGCCTAGTAAGCCAAAGAAGAAGAGCAAGAAGTAGAATCAGCCTTCTTACTCTCGATCAAATCTAATACCCACGTTTTTTCGGGTTATTCACACCTAATCTTCGCCGGTGGGCTGATCTTTCGACAATGCAGAGCAAGAGGGATTTCTACCTCGTAGCTTGCCTGGTCTTCTCTCTGAAGAAATCCAACGTGCGATTTCTAACGCGCTTTGAGTGGGTGCGGATCACACCCTAATGTCTTTCGACTCCAAAGAGATCCCGCGTGGCTCAACCATTAGTATCGTCTCGCGCCATAGTTCTTCGGCGGCATCGACAAGTTCTGAAATTGTCGATTTCTCGAATCCGGCAATGATGTCGACGAGTTTTCTGAACCTTTTAGGTTGGTGTTGGCACTCGAATAGTTGTTTCCAAAACCAGCTTGTCGTGAGGACATATTTTCTGTTGTAAAGAAACACGACTCTTGCAGTGTCCCACGCCATGTAAAACGCTCGGGTTCTAAGGTCTTTCAGGTCACCCTTGAAGTGCGCATTGCGGACTGCAGCGAGGGACTCGGTCATGGTCAAGGTAGCCCACCGCAATTCTTCCGCGAACTCTGCCCTATCGTTCTCCGCGACAGCCTTCTTCAGTTTTTTTAGCCAGTTGTCACGTTCGAATAAGACAATCCGGTTCCGGTATTGGTCTGCCCCGAGTGGCCAGTCCCAGCCTACTCGTTTGGCTTCTTTGAGAAAGTTTGATTCCTGGAAATAATCTATCTCGACTAGTAGACCATCGTAGACATACCGCTTGTTCTTGACCTCTAGACCATCCGAGGCCACGCAGAATATTTCGAGGTCTGAGTATGGACGGTCCAATTTCTTGGCAGTGGACGCATAGATGCAGATGGCGAGGACTGCGTCCTTGTGGGTATCAAGGATTTGGGAGGCGATCTTTCGTCCTAATTCAACCCGTTCTTCGTGCGAGACCTTCCTCAGCGGAAACTTCGGTGTCGAGGATCTATCTTCTATTTTTCGCATTGCACTATATGCTCGTACGGCAGTTCAATTCCTTCTCGTTTCAGCACCGCATCATTATCCCTGAGAAATTTTTCAGTTGCGCCCCAAGTTTGAAGCTCCCTAAGTGCGTTCTCGTACCCGAAATGGATTGTCGTTTCGAAGTAGGTGACTTGAAGATCGTGAAAGCCATTTTTCCTCATTATTGAAAAGAGCTGGTCTGGAGTCCAGGACGGCCAGTGTTTGACGAGAAATGCTTGAGGCTCCGCTGCCGGGGAAGATGACCACTCGCCGTGGATCATGAAGCCTCCAGGTCGGAGGATCCGATAGAACTCTGTCAGAGCCTTTTCCAGCTGAGAATCATATGGTAGGTCGCATAGTAGTTCGTTCGAGACTATGATGTCAACGGATTCAGCTTCG
>VBBV01000107.1 GCA_005883695.1 Candidatus Bathyarchaeota archaeon
GAGGTCGTTCTATCCGAACGTCGCGTGATAAGTACTCCTTGGACTTCGATTCTGCCTGGACCAACAGCTCCTCGAAATGCTTGTTCAGCGCTTTGATTTTTTCCTGGGCCAGGTTGAGCCTCTCGGCGGCTTGAAGCTCGTCCTTCTTTCCCTCTTCGATCTTCTTGAGAATGATTTTCCTGTCGAGATAGAGATTTTTGCAGGCGGGGTCGTGGAGAAGTCGTTGTCGTTGACCTAGGAGGTTCCGGCCTTTGCTCTGTTTCTCTGCGAGGTGTTCAGTCGTCGTTAGCTGGTCCAGCTGGACGACAACTCTAGTGGTCTTTCTATGGCTGAACCCCATCTTGCCCGAGTCCAGAGCGCTCTTGAGGTTTGTCAGAATCGGGGTGAGGTAGGGTCCTGAGCTTCGGGAGAGGAAGCTCCTGTACGGGGACTGAATGTACTCGCCTAATGCCTCTCTCTCCTCAGATCTTAGCGCGATTTCGCCTCGCTGGGAAAGGTCTCTAAGTTTTCGGAGGGGTCGTCGGAGATGGGTCAGGGTGTCCGTTCTGAATTCCCTGCTTTCCTTCCGGAGTTCCTTTTCGATCTCCAGAACTTGTTTGAGAGAGTCGTTCGATGTGATCTTCTCCATCTCATTTGATAGCTCTTTTACGGTAGAAGAGAGCCTTTCACGTGTCCGTTCAAGTTCGACGCTCTCCTTCTTCTTCTCGTCAAGTTGAACTCCGATTTGATGAATCGTCTCAACAATGCCGGTGAGCGTTTTTGCTCGTTGAAGGTTTTCTCCGTCTCCCTCGAGGAACTGAGAGGTTTTCTCTCCTACCTTCGCTATTCTCTCGACGATCCCTGAGAACGATAGCATGTCTAATAGGTAGAGTCCGTGGATTTCTCTCTGGGTATTGTTTTTGCTCTCTCTAAGAGATCTAGCTGTGTTGGAGAGGTTGTCCCGAAGAACTTTGTAGGAATCCCAGCTGACTTCCTGGGGGATTTGGATCTTTTCTATGCTTGAGTTAGCGTCGCGGGCCACTCGTCCCACGACCCTTGCAGCTCGGTAAGAGATGGGGTCTTTCTTGGTCGAAAGGTTTCCGTCGGCTTTGCGAGAGAGTTCTTCGAAGAAGCTTCTGGCTTCATCAAGTGCCCGGCGCGCATCGTCAGAAAGTTTCCCCGCTTTGTTCTTCGTAGGGCGCAGTGCTTTCTCGAGTTCGTGCCCCAACCAGTTATCGTATTCTTCTATGCGGATTTTCAATTATCGGGGGACCAGGAGAGCATTCTTACCTAGTCTCCTCTCTAAGATTAATGACTATGGTATCCATGGTTTGTTGAGCCTTCTCTTTTCTCTTCGCGAGATCTGAAATCAAAGACTCATATAGTTCTCTAGCTATTCGTCCGCTCCGGTACTGATTCCTGAGGTCAGCAGATGTCGTTCGGACTACTTGGATGTCGGCCTCAGCTCGCTCGAGTCTCTTGATCATGTCTTGGTAGCGGGGGTTCGACTTTGATAGCTGGTCTTTGACCGGCGCTAGGGTTCTGTCCAACTCAGCGATTCTCAAGTCAATCACGCGTCTTCGTCGTTTGAATTCATGGCGGTTAAGTGCTCCTCTCAACAGGTCCTCGTCCATCTTTTCCGCTTCCAGTCGCATAGCTGATTTTTCATCGTATAAATCTACGAATCTTCCGATAAGCTGGGACGGGGCGCCTGAGACTGCGACACCGGCCGTACTGGTTGCGCCAACGGCTAGGACAACAGCGGCAATAGATCCCACGGCGAGTCCAGCCCAACTAAGGGCTGAGAGACTTGCCCAGAAGGGGTCTAATTGATAGTCCATGGTAAATGATAAGTTAGACATCGGTGTGACCTCGGCGACCTGCACGAGGATCTGGTTGCCGGAACTGGTGAAAGTCTGGCCGCTGAAAGAATTTAGGCGGAATCCCATCGGGGCCACTATTTTCATCTGCAGTGTTGGTTCGAAGAACTTGACGTTGTCGAACAAGCGGAAACTAAGTTCGAATCGTCCCAAGCCTATGGACGTCAGGTAGGACTGGCTCGGGAGAGCGTAGCTAATTCTAACCGAGGATGAGGCTCCGGCTTTCAGGGGTTTCACGGTTGCGAACCTCGGAATGAAAGTCACCGTATTCGTACCATCTGTGGCCGGTGCTGCAGTAAGTGTGCTAACAGTTCCAATTATGTCGCGAGCCGTTGCTGTCTGAACGTTCTTCGGAAGAGGTAGAGTAAGACTCGACAGGTCATGACCCTTGTTCGTCATGTTGTAAAAGTCTGTAACTTGAATCGAGCCAGTCTGTGCGAGCGTTATAGTCCGGTTCGCCGTGACATCGAAGATGCTTTGGCTGGTGCCGGATGACGAAAAAGTCATCGCTGCTACGGTTGTATTGAAGGGCTTCAGAGGAATTGCTTGGGAGCTGAAGGTTGCGCTCGCGAAAGTTCCATTTACAGATGATACCTTCGGAGATGGCCAGTCTCCTGTCTTGACTGATAGCGTCGCGCTGGTCACGTTGTAGTTGTCGTCCATCAGGGGGAAAGGTTCGAAGGCAAAAACGAAATTGTTGGATGTCGAGTTGAAGCTGAGTAGGTCAGAATAAACGCTGGTAAGATTGAAGCTGTAGGTTCCGGTCTTCGCCGAAGGAAACGCGATGTCCATTGCGGAATAGTTGCCTCCCGAGAGCAAACTTGCCAACTTTAGGGGTGAAATTCGTAGCTGGTTTGATTGCAAATCTACTGCCTCTGTGAACCTAAGCTTGCCACTCAGAGAGGAGGCTATGCCGAGTGTGATTTGGGAGACGGGCGAGGATCCGGTGGTCAGACTGAATTGATCACTAACAAAGGAGACGCCCCAGTTGTTGGTCGTTATGGACCTACTAACGGTGACTCTGCAGCTGCTCAAAGTGCAATTGGTGTTGGTCTGAGCCACAGCCGGGCTGGGAAGCTGGGTTGACAATATGGCCAATAGTAGAAGCGAGAGTACGAGTGCCTTCATTTGCAGAAACCATTGTGCACCGTGCGACTTTGATTAGCATCCGAAAAGACTCCCTACTTATTTATTCCCACTAAGCACGAAACCCAACACTAAGGAATCGTCATGCGAAGTATTCTAGTCACCGGTGCTGGGGGTAGCGCGGGTAACAATGTCTGTTGGAGCTTGAGGGTCAGCAAAGATGGCAAGAACATTCTCCTCGCCGGAACTGATGTCGACAAGACGAGCATCGAGCTCAACGGATGGATCGACAGATCCTACCAGCTCCCCCCAGCTACCAGCTCTCGATACTTGCAGTGCCTCAACCAAGTTATCAAGAAAGACAGGGTTGAGATGATCTTTCCTCAGCCCGACTCGGAAGTAGGCCGATTGTCAAATGATAGAGACCAGGTTCACACTGCAATGTTCCTCCCAGATCGTGATGCTGTGAAAGTCTGTCAAGACAAGTACGAGTCGTTGTCCAGATGGTTCAAGAAGGGACTCAGGAGAAAGCCTATCGTTCTCTCCCCCCGCAGTCGTGGGAACAGGCAACTGGTTAGGAGGGTGGCGTTTCCCTGCTGGGTGAGGGCGAGACAGGGTGCGGGTGGAAGCTTGAGCTGCCTAGCAAGAAGCTGGCAGAGTGTAGAATACTGGA
>VBBV01000108.1 GCA_005883695.1 Candidatus Bathyarchaeota archaeon
CAAGGACGATATTCGAGGATCGCCTCCGAGCCTTCGCCACAAAATAGCCGGAAAAGGGCACTCATCCCACGCGAAGTGCCTCAGCAATACCCCACTTTTTCAGCGGGACGATTTCCTGTCTGGGGCTGATAATAGGCGAGTCAGCCTGAACAGGGCGTAATACTGGCTTGATGGCAAGGCGAAACCTGCCCTTTTTCCGGCAGATCACGGAGGGTCAATGGGTGAGCCGTTGGGGTCAGCATTCCAGATTCGAGATCAGGGCTGATTATGGGCGATTTTTCCTCTCCCCTACGAATATAGCTTGGTTTTGCGTATCCTGTAGGCCATGGGTGAGAGAGTCAGTATTGTCGGGCTTCGGGCGGAGCACGCGGCGCGCCGGGCTGGAGTCATGGCCTGGGTCCAGTCTGTGGTGATCTTTCTCTTGCTGGTCGGGGTAGCTGAAGATTACGATCACAATCTGTACTTCCAGTCCTGGGCTGGCACGCATCTCGTTGGGTTGGGGTTTCTGCTGAACGGAACTCTAGCCGCATTCTACGCGGGCATTCTGATGGGGCTCTTCCTAAAGATGGATCTACCGAACAGGGTTAGCAAGCGGATAAGAAGCGGGGAGCCGGTCGTGCCGGATAGCGTCCTGAGGTTCTATGACGAAATCGCCGTATTGACCTCCGAACCCGGAAAATAGATACCCGGGATACCGGGCAACTCATGATCTTGTGAAGGGTGGGGCTCGGGAAAAACGGCCACCCCCGGGGGTCACATAATAGTTAGCAGAAAAGAATAGTTACGACAAAAAAGGTACGAGAGAAAAGAATGCTTACCGGTAGCAAAGGCTCGAAATAAGCGGATTGTCGGGCGACCGGGGGCATCCAAGAAAATGCCCGGGTATACGTGGCTGTACGGGGATGGAGCTTGACGGCTAACCTTAACTAGCTATGCGGGTGGAGAAATGGACTATGAAAATAGTGTCCCTTCTGGCAGGACTGATGCTTCTGGCGACGCTGTCCCTTGCTCCGACGGCAATGGCTCAGGGCACGAATTTCCTAGCAGTGCTGAATGGTGCCAACCAGATTCCCAGCATTCCAACGAACGGCCACGGGGTCTTCCTGGCGAGTTTGAGCGCTGACGGTGGAAGCTTATCTTTCAGGTTGATCGTTGCGAACATTGAGAACGTTCTGGTTGCCCATATTCACCTTGGAGATTCGACCCATAATGGTCCTCCAGTGGTCTTCCTCTTGCAACCTACGCTTCTCTCAGGCCGGAGTGACGGTACAATTGCCATGTTCACGATCACCGCAACTAACCTGGTGGGACCGTTACAAGGCCAACCGTTGTCCGCTTTGGTCGATGCTATCCAGCACGGGAACACCTACGTGAACGTTCACACCACACAAAATCCTTCTGGCGAGATTCGGGGACAAATCTTCCTCGCAGACGAGAGCAACTAAACACATCGAGTCCCAACTTCCGGTCCCACCTTCCTTCTTTTCTGGCGGATGAGCTAGGCTTCAGCGAGGGTCAGTCGCTAAGACCCCCCATTTTCCGGAAACTATTTCCTGTCTAGCAGTGACAATTGTCGCGTCCGGGTCCGAGACCCATCAGAGGACCGGGAAATTCAAAAGCAAAGCCTCCGGGATTCCAAAAACGCCACGGAGGTTATCGTATCAATAATCTAGCAATCCTTTTTTTTCTCGTCTCATCAAATGACTTACCGGTGGCATGTCCCTGTCAGGGATAGCGTGTCCAAAATGTGGAACGAATAATCCTGCAACAGCACGATACTGCTCCTTATGCGGCAATATTCTTGCGCCCGTTTCCCCGGGACAAACTGTCGCACCTTCGCCGGTGCCCTCGGTGCCTGTGACGCCTGCTCTCAGCGCCTACTATGGATACGTGGCTTCGTACTATGAAACCGCGCGTGCCACTGCAATCGACAGGACTAAAACCGGCCTACTGCTACTCGTAATCGGATTCGTCATCAGTTGGATCCCAATTGTTGGAGCGGTCGGGGTCATCTTCGAACTAGTCGGGGCAATACTACTGATCTTGGGATGCCATACCTTTGGACCAGACCACGCTCGAAACGTCCTGTTGTCAATCATTATTTTCGTAATAGCCACAGCTGTCGTTGTTGTGGCAGCGATCTTCGCTGTAATTTCACAACTCCTGTTTTTCCCGCCTGGCGGCAATCTGGCACCACCTTCGTTCCTCGGCGGGTTTTTTGTCGGCCTGCTAGTCGGAATCGCCATCTTCGGTATTGCCGAGGTCCTCTTCACGTACGCGTTGCAGGCTGGTAGCGGACGAATACTTCTCTGGTGCGGATATGCTTCGACTATTGCGACAAGTAGCATTGCATTCTTCGTGTTGAACGATGTGCCAAACGTGAACGTAATTTCGATCATTCCGGCCTTATTCTATGCCTACGCTTACTATCTCGCAAGAGAACGAATTGTGCACGGGGAAATACCCACTCCGTCTTTGGCGCCCCCGCAAGTACAACTTCCCCACTAAATTTTGAAACGTCGTTGACCTAGAGGCCTAGCTCAGCCTGAACACTTCCATCTTCACGCCCCTCTCGGCAGGCTTGTCGAGTGAGCCTTGCCTTCATCCGCGAGTTAGTTCTGTTTCTTCCACACAAGCCACGTGTAGAAGAGGACGATTCCATACCCGATGGCTGCGTACAATGTTGCGTCGATGTTGAAGAAGCCCCAATTGTAGCTCGTAGGTTGAGGACACATGAAACATGTTGGGATAAGTTCTACTGTCTTCCAGGGAAGGGGAAAGCCATATTTTTCTGGGCCATTTCCGGGAAGCGCCCAGAAACCCTCAGCCAACGTGGTCAATGCCGCGAGTACTGGAATCAGGACATAGAAGATGGAGATGTGCCTCAGTTTCATACTCAAGCCCTCAGCCTCCAGTTCTTAGGCCAGGTCGGTAGAAATCCTAAATATCGCAGCTGGCCGCGGCAACTCCGCACATTCTTGTCATCGCAGAAAACAGAGGATGTCAAAATAACCATCCGCCCTGCTAACACTCTGTATCAGGCGTCAGGTAGGATTCAGGATGGTACGTTTCGTGGTCGGTGGCATTTTTCCTTCGACACCTACAATAGCCCGTTGCACAATGGTTTCGGAAACCTCCGCGTACTAAACGACGATACACTAAGCTCTGGTGCCATCTGGCCGTTGCATCCTCATACTCAGAATGAGGTTGTCACATATGTCGTCGAGGGAGAGTTCCGTCATGAGGACGAGCGTGGTAAGGGCGGCGTTCTCCACAAGGGAGGAGTACAACACACCACCGTGGGCCGTGGAATGTACCACTCAGAGATCAACAATCGAAAAGACATTCCCATGCGGTTCATCCAGATATGGTACATACCCGAACAGCTCAACATGACACCATCCGTAGAACAGCAGGAGGTAGATCGGTCAGAGAGAACCAACCAATGGCTCCCGTTGGTGGCTTACAAGAATCCGGAGACGCTCCCGCTCAGAGCCGACGGCGCAGTCCTAGCATCATTCCTCCAACTAGGACAGAAGATCGATTATGAGTTGAGAGACGGTCATGGGTTATACCTCTATGTCCTAGAAGGCGGACCCGTCCGCGTCCGCGACAAGCTTCTACCAGAATTCAACGCGGCAGAAGTACGAGGACAGGGGATCGTTACGACTACAGCAGAGCAAGAAACTGAGCTGCTTCTACTGGAAGTCAGCTTGACGAAGGGCTGGCCGACCCATTGAGCCGTTGATGCTCCGGCCATGACGTACCTGATCCAGAGTTGGAACTACTAATCAGTGTAGTTGGAAGGCTCCAGACCTAATCTCAGACTCCCAACCAGGGAACCAAACCGGTCCGTCGCTTCGAGAGAACAATTCCCTCGTTTCGCTCATACCACTTCTACTATCGTAAGAAGTACCAGTGACATCAGGCAGTCACTTGCCGTACTCACGTAAACTTGCGATGTATCTAGGTGAACCCTTTGAGAAAACGCACGAGATTTGGTGGAACTGTGGCCTGGCGGTCGAATCCAGACATCCTCAACATACTGTAATTCCTTTCAGCCCGAGAAAAATGAATGAACGTTTGGTGGGATTCATCCTGGAGCCATCAGGTCGAGAATGGAGGCAGCATGAGGAGGGCCGAAATCAGGGAAAGAATAATCCCCCCATGTCAGGTCCGTGGGCATGTTGGTAATTTTTCAGACTCATTCTAGGACGGTAGGCCCTCCGTCTAACCCGCGCAGTTGTGGCTGCCGCGGTTCACTTCAAAGCGGCTCAATTTGTCGCGTTCGCTAAAGACGCGTGGGAAGCAAGCTTTCGTCTTGCGCTAATGGTT
This sequence comes from Candidatus Bathyarchaeota archaeon, assembly GCA_005883695.1. The sequence continues at coordinate 4,336 of VBBV01000108.1, forward strand.
ATTTCTTGGTCTGCTCTTGTCACTGTACCTAGTGAGGAATTCGTCGTGATTCGTTGTCCAACGTGCGGAAATGATGTAGTATATTCTCCGGTTCTATCTCTGTACTTCTGT
>VBBV01000109.1 GCA_005883695.1 Candidatus Bathyarchaeota archaeon
AAGGGCTGTCCTCGGGATAACGGTGACAGACGGTGCCCACGAACTATCGTACATCTTCTCCAATACCACCGCGAAACCAACCTTCTCAGCTTCAGCATACAACATCACGACACTAGTTCCCATCGCAGCTTCTGCCTGGACAACTGTTTCCATTGATGCAAACCAGGCTTGGCAGGCTCAAGGCTGGGCAGTTCCTAACCAGGTGACCTTCACGATCTTTCTGCAAACCAACAGTGCGGGTCTCTACTCCGCAAACATCCGAGACGTGACACCTCCCGCCCCTGCCAGGTAAGCTTGTGGACACCGCTCCAACTCTGGTCCTTGCTTAGACCCCGCGCTACGACATAGTTAGAGGAATATCGTGATTAGTGAAGGGGGAGCTAAGCCCATGCTAAAGTTCTGTTCCCCCCATTCTGATCCGTAGGGAACCCCATTGGAACGTCCGGGAGGTAGGGAAGAAAGCACAAACACAGGTTCTCGCTAAACAGTGTAACCTCCAGCATGATGATCGGGTTCATCCTACGAGTTGAGTGGGCAAAGGGTCTGATCATCTTCTCATCAAATTCTTTGGAATTTAAGAGCTATTGTAGACGGTTCGATCATAAACCCCTGAGATTGAATTGTATATCCCAAGGAGTCAAGATGTCGCAAAAGGTTAGTCGATCTATGATACAAGCGGTCGCCTTATATTGCGCCGAATTGCTCTATCAGAATCGAGGTTCCAGCAGATAATAACGGCAAAGCTAGTTGGAGACCACCTATCTGTCTAAGTTTATGCAGTCTCTTGGAGACGCCGCCTACACGAAGCTGCGGAAGATCGCTGAGGAGAGGGACATTACAGTGCAGGAATTGATCAGAGCATTAGTCATACCCGACTGGCTGAAGATCGCTGAGAAGAACGATGGGGGAGAGAGCCAATCTGAGAGACACCGCAAAAGGAGTTCAAGGTCGAGAACCCGAACACCAGCCCTTCCCGTCGCGGCTGTGCCGAAACTGAAGAAAAGACAGTGAATCATCTCCGGCGAACACTTTCTGAGACCAAGTGCCGAACGTCGGACTACGATTCTGGCTGCTCTAATTGCCCTTCCGTTGTCTCAGAAAAGGGCCGGGATGTTTCTGGAACGTTGCCACTCTTCAATCTACAACTGGTATCTTTACGGGTAGTGGTTGGTAACTATAGGCTAAAGAGGATATTCTGAGGAGCCTCATTGTCAGCAATGTCGGGCGCGAAGGCGAGTAAGGACTGGGCCCCTTTTTCCAAGGAGATCAAGCTGGACGAGAGTGATTGGGCGATAGTTGACGCGCTCTACGAAGATCATCGTAACCGAGAAGGGGTTATCTCAAAGGCAGACTTCATCCGAAAACTAGTTCTTACAGGCGCTCGATCACAACTCTTGTATCTCCGCCAGCACGCGCCGGCCTCGCTATCGCGAGTGGCAAGAACTAGCGGGACGAACTGAGACTCGGACCTTTTCCGACGTCTTATGTTTCAGGTGCGACCTTCTAGTCTAGAAGACTACCGTGAATGTGAACTGGCTGTTCAGTTTCGTGGTGATTGTAATCAGGTAGGTGTGGCCGGGAACGAATTGTTGGAAGAGGTCAATTATTCCCTTGTAAGTGCACGTGTTGCAACTCGAACCTATCAGGATTACCGCAGAACTATTACTTCCCGGTGAAATAGTAGGTCCCGTCCAATTCGTAAGGGTCCACATGTCTCCCGAAATGTCTGTCACACTGTAGGATTGAAGCGTTATCGGGGTATCGCCGTTATTGTGTAGAGACAGGGTCAAGTTGGTGGGGAACTTGTTGGTGACACCTAGTAGGCTCAAGGATTCTGGAGACGGGTCTACAACATTGACCACTAGGATACACGAGTGGCTGACGGTTCCGCTTGATCCTGTTATGGTGACATTGTATTTTCCGGGTGCTGTAGACGTTGTAGTTGATACTAGTAAGCTCGTATTACTCGTAGCTCCTGAGGTAAGCTTTACCGGGTTTTGACCTCCCATCACGCCTAGAAATCCGAATGGCACGGTTGCAGAGAGCGTCACCGAACCATTGAAGCCATTCCGGCCATAGAGGATGATACTTGTCGAATTGGTGAACCCAGCGACAACGGTGATCGAGTAGGGATAAGCGTACACCCCGAAGTTGCCTTGCGGGTTGACCGTAGCTGTCAACAGGGCTGAGCTGCTGAGGACCTTCCTCCCAGCTACAGCCATCCCAGTCACAATGACATTGTACGTTCCCAAAGAAGCGTTCTCAGCGGCTTGTGCCGTGGTTATCGAGGTAACGGTTCCTCCAACCGGCACATTGACTCCGCTAGGATTGAAGATGATGACGATTCCACTGGCAACTTGTGCGGTAAGCGTCACCGTTCCGGTGAAACCCTGAGTGCTTAGAATGGTGACCGTCGAGGTAGCGTTCATGCCCTGTGGGATAGAGATCACGGACGGGCTGATTGTCAACACGAAGCTGCCTGTGGTCTTGTGGGCATCACTAATGGTGAATGGGAGAACGGTTCCGCTAACGGTTAGAGAGCCGAACGCGAAGATGAGAAGCAGAAGTAGGGCTTTGAGAGGGACCTGCTTCTTGGATACTGTCGTGTTGCATTCCTCCGAGCTCCAACCCTTGTAGTATTCTCTGTCGGTTCGCGACCTTACGGGTCCTGTAACTAGACCGGGGAGGCGTTGCTCCTAGACACTGCTCTCACGTGGGCCTTGCCCTCACGTTCGGGCCCTCAGGGCGATACGGTCTTCGGCCAGATACACATCTTGCCGTCAGTATCCTTATGGCCGTGGTAGCGGTAGGAGACTTGTTGATACCCTTTGAGTTCACATTGCGCGCTGTGCTTTGAACAAATAGATTCGCACTGGACCAGCTCTTCTGGTGTTCTACTTTTTTCCATTGTTGCGGGCAACTGTTCAAATCGGGCGAGATGTTGTAGTTAGGTTTATCCGCCTGTAAACGTCCTTTCTTTTTCCGGGTCTCAATCCGACACGCTATTTCATTAGCCTATTTTCGTGGTTGCTCGAAACATTCGAAATGGAGGACCGATTTGTTACGGATTGAAACCCGCGCTTTTAGCTGGCTAGATTGCCTGAGTCCGGCAGCTCCTTTCGTCGACTTTTCCTCGCGAGAAACAGCAAAGCAAGTACGACTCCCCCTAGCGCAGCGTATCCGATTAGTGGCAAGGTCCCATTCAGGCCGTTAACTATCGAGTCATAGTTCTGTCCGGCGAGATCGCCCAGGTAGATGAGTACAATGTCCCATATGACAATGCCGACAGCGGAGAAGGCTAAGAACTTGCCAATTTTCATCTTGGCTACTCCTGCTGGGAATGCGATCAGTGTCCTGAGAAGGGGGACAAATCTTGCAAGCAAGACGGCTGCGCTGCCATGTTTTGCGAACCATCCCTCGGCAATCAGGAGATGTCGCTCGCTCAGCCTGATTTTCCTACCGTACCTGAGCACAGCAGGTCTCCCCAAATAGTACCCGATACTGAAGTCGATCATTGTTCCAAGGAGTCCTCCGAGCGAGGCTACGGCGACAGCGGGCCAAAAGTCCAGAGTGTGATTGTAAACCAGGAACCCTGTTACTGGGAGGATGATTTCGCTTGGGACCGGAAGGGTCGCGCCTTCAAGTGTCATCAACAGGAAGACTCCAGTGTAGCCCCATTGAGATAGCAGGTTCAGGGCGAAAGTGAATATCGTGTCGCTCAGGCTCAAAATGCCCTACCGTAAGCAAACCGGGGCCTTTCAAATCCTTTAGGCTCCCGCAGAGCGACGTCCACTGTTTAGTCGAGGTCCGACAGGTTTTTCTTTCCCGACTGTCTAGGGTAACTGTTTTTAGCGCTCGTTTGAGCCTGGGTCTTCAGCGATGGCTCGGCGAGATCGTGAGGAAGGGGCATCAGGCAAGATCATTCTGTTCATTGTGCTCGCAGTCTTCCCTGCAATTTTCATGTTGATAGTTCTCTTGCTTGGCCCGATGCTCGGGCTGCGGTTCGGGGCATGAAACCCGATTTCAAACCGAACCGAGACGATGATTCTTCGATGATCGATAGGACGGTTGAAGCCTGTTTGGTGCTGGCGTGCGGCCAGTGTCGATTGGTATCGTTTAGTCGAGCTTTAAGGCAGCGGCTACGTTCGGTTTCGGGTAGTACTTTTTGATGTCGGAAGGACCGTATTTTCGATTGAACAACTCGATGACTTCCCCGACTTGTTTCTTTTCGGTT
>VBBV01000110.1 GCA_005883695.1 Candidatus Bathyarchaeota archaeon
AAAGAGAGCGCAGTGTATGAAAGCAGTAGAAACAATGCTACGCTCAGCCCAAGAAATCGGGCGCCTCCCAGAAAATCAGATTGAAGCAACTTGGTTATGGCCAGCGTAGGCCAGAAGACAGGCACGAAGCTGGCAGCGGCAGCAGTGCCGACGAGAGACGTTATGATCTGAATTAGGAAGACTCCGCTGAATAGAAGCTGAGTAACGAGAAGTATCAGGATTATCCCTACGATTCTCATGATAACTGTTATTCTGCCGCCTAGTCTGTTGAATGCCGTTGATGCGCTTGCCAATGCTGACCTTAGAATCTCTACGCTGACCGAGCCGATGGACGTTGACAGGAGAGCTATGGGGACAAGGACTAGAAATCCAGCGAGGTTCCCTGTCAGGATTCCTATCGGGAGAGAGTAGCCGAACGCGACCATGAGGAGTGGAGAGTACGTATAGCTGGTGGAAAGGGCCGAGGCTGCAACGTATTCCGAGGGTGTAATCGGCAACCAGTTAATCGCGTCTGTGCTTTCGGCCTCCGTTGAAGCGTTCACCTCCCACAAGAGTCCCATTGTGAAGTAGAAGCCTATGAGGAAAAGAGGGATTCCTCCAAAAATGGTGATGACTAGTTGATGCGCTACCGGCCCTGTCAAGGGTGCTCCACCGAAGCTAAGGAAAACCGTTGTCTCATAACCGAAAAACAGTCCAGCGACGAAAAGAACGATTCCTATGAGAGCGATAAGAATCGGCCGGCTGGTTATGCTCTTAGAAACGATTGAACGGCGAGTGCTGCGAAGCCGCGAAATCATTAGGACTTTGGCAAATTTGAACAGAACGGCAAGTCTCATCTAATTAGTGCCTCAACGATGTCCTCGACTCCCTTAGTTCCGGTAAGCTTCAGAAAGACATCTTCGAGACCGGATCCCGGAAGTCCCGCGTTCTCCCTCAAGTCCTTCGAGGTTCCTTCTGCCAGAATTTTCCCAGCCTGAAGGATGGTTAGCTTGTCACAAATGGCCTCCGCTATCTCAAGAATGTGAGTGCTGAATATCACTGACACGCCTTCTTTGGCAAAACCGTGGATGAGTTCCTTAACGAGCCTGGCTGACTTGGGGTCTAGCCCGTTGAGCGGTTCGTCCATGAGCAAGACCCGAGGCCTGTGGAGCAATGCCCCGATGATCGCAACCTTTTGTTTCATGCCTTGCGAATAGCTGCTTATCATGTCACCTTGCTTTCCCTCAAGGTCGAGGGCGTCAACAAATCGAGCGATGCGTTCCTTTTTCTGGTCGTAAGGTAGTCCTCGGACATCTGCTATGAAATCAAGATATTCGGTGGCAGTAAGAAATTCGTACAGTCGTGGGGACTCAGGAACGTAGCCAACGATCTTCTTGATGTCCATTGGGCTGGCTCGGACGTCATAGCCGAGAACTTGGATTGAACCATAAGAGGGCTTTGTCAAGCCCATGATTGTCTTCATCAGACTCGATTTCCCGGACCCGTTGGGTCCAAGAAGGCCTCGAACTTCACCGGTGCCTACAGATAGTGTGACATCATTTAGCGCAACCGTCGGCCCGTAGACTTTCGTTAGATGTGATACATCTATCGCTGGACCGGAGGTTGCCATGGGTAATTCGCGGTGGTACTGGCTTTGAAGATGAAGTTTAGCTCACTGTTCCCTAGGCGACCGAGAAAAAGAGGTAAAGGTAGAAAATTGAAGCGCTATCGTCCAGGAATCGTTGGACCCGAGGGCGTCGCATCCTGAGTCGGCCTTGGACCAGTCGGCCCAGCTCCACTAACGGCTATTCCGGCAACTCTTCGCTTCCTGAACAGAAAAGCGAATAGGCCTCCAACTCCTGCGGCGACAGCTACTGCTAGGAATATGGCTGTAAGTAGTCCGACATTGCTAGAAGGTGTATAGAATGCAGTGTAGTCCGGGTCGTGAACTATCTTGTAACCCCCCCATGTTGGATACGATATGATGTAGAGATAGTCTGAGAAGGTGAGGTTAACGAGTCCTGCCTTGGCCTCCTTGATTAGTCCAGGATCTACGTTCGCGACGAACAAGGGTAGGAATCCCATGAAGCGGTTTTGGAACCAGAAGACGGGGTTCCCGGCCCATGCGTTGACGTTGACAGTTCTCACGTTTACGTTGTATGGAGAGGCGGTGTTCTCGGAGGAGTCTGCTGTGTAGTTGTAGAGTTGGTATTTCGATTTCACACCGAAGTCTGCTTTGAAGACCTTGTCTCCGTCGGTCGCGTCTGTATTCACTGCGGTATGGGTGACATCCGTTGAGTTGCTGTTGTCGACACTTGCGCCTGAATCGTCTTTGTCGGTGATTGTACCTGCGAGGATTGCCTTGTTCGCGAGAACAATAGAGATCTTGAGCTGTTTGGATTGCAAGAACTGATAGATGTTCTGGGTATTGATTTGGGAACCGCTTAGGTTGTAGCTTCCTGTTGCGTTGAAGTGAACTGCGGGCGTAGGGGATAGGACGTAGAGGTCTGTCATCCTGCCAATGGTGTAGCTTGTGGTCAGAGTTGCAGTCTTAGAGGTTGGGTCGATTGCGAGCGCATAGTTGAAGCTGAGTTCGCTGTATTGAGCAAACCCTCTCGGTGTAGCAAGATCAGCGGTTGGGACGAATGGATCGGGGTTGATCTTCCACCAGATTGCGTTGAGGTTGGTGTATTTCAGTCCCCAAGTGTAGTGTTGGCTGTCGACCTGGGTTAGGGGTGTGACTTGGCTGCTTGCGACGTATCCTGGCAACTTATGGCCAGTAATTGCTGTTAGGTTTACGGCGAGGCTGAAGCTTGCGTAGACTGTGTCAGTCCTATCGGGTGAGTTGGGGTAGGGGTCGGCGTTGGACTCGTTGAAGCTGACGAGGCTGATAAATGAAGAAGCTGTTATGGCGTCTTTTCCACCAACGGTCTTGAAGTGTTCGAAGAACGTCTGGATGGGTATAGTCACGAACGTCCCGTTGTGAGTGGCGTTTACGAGCCCGGCGTAGAAGAGCTGGAAGCCACCCACGTTAATGTAGTTCGTATAGATGTACGCATGTTCAGTAGCATTTGGTTGAGGTAGATTGTTGTTAGCAGCGTACTGTCGCACGTAGTCGTACCAGTCGACAACCTTTGAGAAGCTTTGAGCCTGGAAATCTCCGTTGCTGACGGTGCTGGCGTTGGCCGCTTGGAAGGCCACCGCGGGCACTAAGAATAGGAGGCTAAGCGCAATAAGGGGCAGCGCCTTGACTCTGGATGATAGATGTCGCATTGTTCTTCATCCTATTGCACCAGACTTCTGCGGAGCCGAAGATAGAACTCCTGTTACCCTTTCAGTGCCCTTCTAGAAACAGATGAATGGCGTTTGGTTATCTAGTTACTTGGGACTTTAGTTGTCTTCGGACCCGTTGTCTCCGCCGCTCCAATCGTCGTCTTCGCCCCATTCATCTTCGCCGCCCCAGTCCTCGTCTTCGCCCCATTCCTCCCCCTTGGTATAGGGTAACACTCGATCGTCTCCGAAAACTAGGGGTTACCGCGAATTGTACCCTCTTAAAAGGCTTCCGAGAAACGGCTGTGGTAAGTTATCGTCGGACGTTCTTGGCTGTTAACTTCGTCGGATAAATTCTCCCTACTCGGTTATGGCTTGCGGATCGTCCAACATCTTTGCATGCTTCGCGCACAGATTCAATCGAACAGCACTCACATTAGTCCTGCGAACCTCGTCATGAGGCAGACCAACCGTCTTAGTTTCAACAGCTAAACTTAGGCAACGATGATTGTCATTCTGGATTGCTTGGCATCGTGACGGGTCAAGGGGTTCGGGTTTCTCCAATTCGATCCTCACTGGGTACGATTCGATTTAGCTGGCTCAGTTGGAGAGACGAGCGAAGAGCGGAAGCCACCATACAGTGGAAATAAGAATGAGTAATATTCCAACGCCTCTAGAAAAGTAAGGACGGTCTCTCCTGAACATGGCCGATCCGAGACCCATCGCGCCTGCTGGGATTCCTAGGATCAGTAATAGACTCGCTTTGGGTCCACCGAGGAAGACAAGCGGCAGATAGGGTATTAGTCCAAGGAGGAACGCCCAGACCCGCCTTTTTGTCAGCAGTCCGTAGGCGAGGGCGACTAGACTGGGTAAAGGAAAGATTAGTGCAGGGGGATACAATGTCCACGTGGTGAGAACAACCATTAGCGATAGGGATAGTATTGGGCTGTCGAGTGAGAATAGACCGTACTTCTTGATCATGCAGGTATTCTCATCGTTCCAAGCTCGACCTCTAACGTAAAGCTGTCTCAAGATAAGGCTCGAAAAAGGGGAGGGGCCCATTTCAAAATGTGAAATAGACCCTTAAGTGGTTATCCCGGCCGACATCGGCCTCGGCTCCGAAAATACCGTTTATCCATA
>VBBV01000111.1 GCA_005883695.1 Candidatus Bathyarchaeota archaeon
GAAAGCGTTGGCAGTAAGCACTCTAGGAAAACAGAGTCCCAGACACGAGTCAAGCTTGCGTTTCCAGAGCATATTGGCTGCCGTGGACGGTTCTGAAGGCTCGGCCAAAGCTTCGGAGGTCGCAGCGGATCTAGCGCAGAAATTCGACGCCCAACTCTTCATACTGAACGTGTTCCGAGGCTACCCGGAATACATGACCATGTTTCCCTCTGCTCCATCTCCGTCTGGGGAAGTCATCCAAGCTTACGAAGAGTACGCAAGAAAGGCTGCTTCGGAAGTGGTAGGACGGGCCGTATCGGTGGCTGAGAAGAGAGGCGTGAAGGCGAAACCCAAGACCAGCGAGACAATCGGCTCTGTGGTTCAGACAATAACCGACTACGCGTCCGCGGAGAAGATCGACTTAATTGTAATGGGGACAAGGGGAATGGGCGGGTTCAAGAAAATGCTCCTTGGAAGCGTCTCGAGCGGTGTCGTTACACACGCTCAGTGCGCCGTTCTAGTAGTGCGATGAGGCGTCGCACTTGCAGCCAACATCTGAGGTTTCAACTCCATTGCCGGTGTACATAGTTGGCCTAGACGACAATGATATCGAGTCCTCCCTAGCTAAGACAAAATTCCAAAGATCAATAGAATCTCTCAGCCACGTTTACCCTGACATCGGGGAGGCTAGAGCCACCGTCAGGGCCTTCTCGAAAGGGAAGGAGAGGAAGCATTTCGAGGTTCATGTCTTGATAAGATTGCCCAAGCACCAGGTCGAGTTTAGAGAAGAAGGCTGGTCCATTGAAGAGGTCTTCGAAAATATAGGCTTGAAAATCAAGAGGGCTCATGACCAAACCCCGAGACAGCCCGTCTCGACGTCGCCTTCCAGCAAGGGCCGAAAGAGCAATTGCAAGATTCTAGACAGTAAAGCAAATGATTTCGCTTTACCCGAAACTCTATCTTCCGATCTTCTAGCTTCAGATTCTTTCAAATGCCCTCTAGCCCACGTTCTCGACGAGCAGGTCGCCCACTGAACCATCATGGCCGAAATGGAGAGCTGAACCTAAAAGAATTCTATCCAACTCGATCTAGCAACGCTCGCAAGGGCGACTTTGGCCGGGTCGTCGTTTGCGGAGGCAGCGACCGTTACGCGGGCTGTTTAGCCTTCAACTCACTGGCCGCGTTGCGAGCTGGAGCAGATCTAGCAATAGTTGTCGCACCTCGCCGAGCCGCGGATATTGTTGCGGGATATTCCCCAGATCTCATAACGGTGCCCTGCGACTCTCCCTTCCCGGATCCGAACATCGCGATCGAAGCGATTGAAAATGCTGACTCGCTAATCCTCGGATGCGGCGTTACTAGGAGCGTAGAGGCGCATAGGGCGCTGCTGGACATTATTCAAAGGTCCAAGATACCGATGGTTCTGGACGCTGAGGCCCTTCACTCCCTGGCTACCAGCGCGGATGCCATCAAAGGAAAGAAAGTACTCTTGACACCAAACGCAGGGGAATACCAAGTGCTCTCCGGAACTGCCTGGCCTCCCAAGCTTGACGCTAAGAGAACCGCGGTAGAAAATCTCGCGAAGCAATACGATGCAACGGTTGTTGTAAAAGGGGATCCTGACGTAATTTCCGATGGGAAAAGAACGCACGTCGACCGTCGAGGGTCTCCTTTTCTGACGAAAGGAGGATATGGCGACCTGCTCGCAGGAGTAGCTGGCGCTCTTCTTGCGAGAGGGAGAGATCCGTTTGACGCTGGCAGAGTCGCCGCTTTCGTCGTTGGACGTGCGGGAGAGCTAGCGTCATCCAAACTCGGCGAGAGTACGTTAGCCAGCGATGTTTTGACGTATCTTTCCTTGGTAATCCACTCTCTTTGAGGCGAGTCTATGACAAGCCTAAGAAAGGGAAGTAGCTAGGTAAGCGACGGAGGCAAATGTCGCTAAACATCGGTAAAATAATTGGGATTCCCGTCAGGATCCACTACACGCTTTGGCTCGTCCTTCTCCTAATCGCTTGGTCGCTCGCGGAAGGCTACATGCCACAGCACTATCCTGGCCTTGGTGCTGCCACCTACTGGGCAATAGGAATCGTCTCCGCCATCATCCTTTTCGTCTCGGTCTTCCTCCACGAACTCTCCCACTCATACATCGCCAAGAAAAACGTCCTGCCGATCAAGAGGATCACACTGTTCTTCTTTGGAGGAGTCTCGGAAATGGGCGAGGAGCCGAAGGATCCAGCGCTCGAAGTTCGCATGGCCGCAGCGGGCCCACTCACAAGCTTCCTGATCGCAATTGTCCTAGGCAGCTTCTGGTATCTTACAGTACTAGTAAAGGGACCAGTACCAATTATCGCAACGCTCTACTATGCGGCTCTCCTCAACGGAGTTCTAGGCGCCTTCAACCTTATCCCTGCTTTTCCCCTGGATGGAGGCAGAGTTCTCCGCGGAAGCCTCTGGAACCGTTCGAAGAACCTCCTCAGCGCCACCGCGAACGCGACTCGAGTTAGCGAAGCCATCTCCCTCCTCATGATGGCCGTCGGACTATTCTTCGTCGTCTTCGGCGATTTCATCAATGGATTATGGATCATCTTTCTAGGCTGGTTCATCCGGTCTGGAGCCGAAACAAGTTTGAGACAGACCAGATTGACGGAGTCTCTCGCTGGCCTCAGAGTAGGCGACATCATGACCAGAGAACTACTGTCCGTCTCACCTGACGTATCCGTCCAACAGCTCGTCTCCGACTACTTCCTCGTCCATCCTCACGGAGGCTACCCTGTCATCTCAAACGGGAAACTGCTCGGGGTTGTGACAATGTCCTCCGTCCGGTCCATTCCCCGCGAGAAAAGAGATTTCGAGAGGGTTAGCCAGGCAATGGTTCCATCCGAAAGAACGATCACTGTGAATCCGACAACCTCAGCCATCGACGCTCTGCAAATAATGGCGAAGAATGGAATAGGCAGGCTTGTCGTCATGGATGGAGACAGAATTGCCGGGATGGTTACCCGCGGAGACCTGATGAAGACTATGAAGGCAAGACAAGAACTGGGAATGTGGGACCTCAGCCGCTCCTGACTGGGCTTGAACTGAGAAACGTGACGCGAAACAATAGGGCCTTGTCGGCAACTAGCTGACGGAGTCTACTTATTGACTCGGGCTAGTGGGCGGAGTTTTTCTTCTCTGACTTTCTCCGCACCGGGAATGTCCTGCTTGTCCCATTTTTTCACCCATTCAGCGAGGTCGCCGAGGAGGGCATGTAGCTCAATCCCCTTCTTTGTCAAAGAGTATTCTACTCTTGGGGGAGTCTCTGGGTAGACTTTTCGCTCGATGATCTTTCTTTGGTCCAGCTCGTTCAATCTTTCAGCAAGGCTCGTGGCGCTTATCCCCTGAATTCTCCTCTTCAGTTCGTTGAACCGTGCCGGCTCTTTGAGTCCGAGCGCATGAATCACAGGAAGTGTCCAGACCTTAGTAAGATCGTTCCAGGCGGAATGTAGCAGCTTGCATTCGTCGGATTGTTCTTTTGTGATGTCTTGGTTAACCTGGCTTGACTTACTCAACTAACCAATACCCACTTAGTTTCCCTGGACTACCAAGTATATAACCATGACTAGCCCCTAGAGTATTCAGACATGATGCGACATAAAGACGGTGTCAGAGGCTTCAGCGAGAGAGAATACCGATACCTAATGGAGAGAAGCCTCGCAAGAATCGCCTTTGTCTGCGAAGATTCCCAACCTCACATTGTCCCCGTAATCTATGAATTTGACGGTCGCTATCTATACTTGAGCGGTTGGAACCTGCAATACAGCTCACGATTCCACGGTTTAGACGAGGAAAAGATTACCCTTCTAGTTGATGACTTAGAATCAGCCAACCGACTAGTCCCGCGTGGAATCGAGGTCACCGGTCTCGTTGAGACCAAAAAGAAAGATGACAAGTTATACCTGAGAATCACGCCAGTTGGAAAGACAAGCTGGGGGATCTAAACATGACAACGCTATCTGCTTTAGAGAGCCAAGTCACTGAGGCAGTCGAACGGCTGAGCGAAAGCGTAGTCAGCATAGACAGTGTGCGGGTTACCCGAGATTTCCGCTATGGTCTCGTACCAATCGAAGGAAAAGGCTCTGGACTAATAATCGACCGAAACGGATACGTCATCACCAACAACCACGTAATCGACGAATCTACTAGAGTCCAGGTTCACCTCAAAGACGGCAGAACATTTCTCGTCGAAGTTATCGGCTCAGACGCTTCCACCGATATAGCAGTTATCAAAGTAGACGCCAATAACCTTCCCGCGGCCAGCTTAGGCGACTCGGAGAAACTGAAGGTCGGACAAATTGCTCTCGCCATCGGCAATACCCTCGGGCTTCAAGGAGGACCAACAGTCTCTATGGGAGTGGTAAGCGCGCTCGGACGGCCCCTTCCAGGCACGGATTTCATCTTCGAAGGACTCATCCAGACAGATGCCGCGATCAATCCTGGAAACAGCGGCGGCCCGCTCGCCGACATTGGCGGAAACGTGATAGGAATGAACACGGCAATGATACCGTTCGCCCAGGGGGTAGGCTTCGC
>VBBV01000051.1 GCA_005883695.1 Candidatus Bathyarchaeota archaeon
ATGGGGATACTCGACTCGCTAGACGAGAACTTTCGAAACTCCTGGGACCCGACAAACGCGCCCTGAGAAGATCCCAGAGAATCCTTTCTCCAGTCTCTACCCTACTTATCCCGCTACGACCATCACTCCAGGTATGATCTGCGCCGAGTGCCTAAGAGACCTCCAAGACGTGGACAAAGCCGACGACTCCAACCTCTACCTCTGCGGACTCTGCCACGAAAAAGAGAGAGTCCACTGGAAAATACTACTATCAACAGACATGGAAGAACAAGCGTTCCTCGCTAGAACGCTCAGAGTAATCGAGAGAGCCGATCAATCGCGTCCAAAAGAATATGGAAAATTGCCATCCAAGCTGAGGTAGGAAGAACCCTGCAATCACACTAGTCTAGCTCGAAAGCGTATTTTCTAGAAGGCTTTGCCGCAGGACCCGCAAAACCTTGTCCCAGCCGCACTCCGCGCCCCACACTTACCGCAGACAATCCCCTGTATCTGAGGAGGCTGCTGCTGGACCATGCCCATCGGCATAACCGGCGCCATGCCCGCGTAGCCTGTTGAGAAGGGCGTCTGGAACCGTGAAATATTCGATCGTATAATCCCGTAAGCCTTCTCCGCATCGCCGTTCGGAAGATCAGCGAGATTCAACGGGTCACCCCCAAACCTCAACGTAATTTTCACAGTCGATCGGAGTATTCCCTTGTCAAGAATCGCGTTCGCAACATCCGTATAGTTGAAATCGGTAAAGTCTTTCTTCAAGCCCAGCTCATGCGGGTGACGCAGAATAATCCGCTGCGTGGTCAAGACCACAGAGTCAATATTGATCTTCGGATGATAGATCTTCTGCTGAATGTACAATTCAACCTGCTCGCCGGGACCGAGAACACGGACAATATCAGAAGGAACATTCGCCAAGACTACGACCTTCCAGCCATCCTCAATAACAATCGGTAATATCTGCTTTCCAGTACCAAACCAGAAGCCCTGGAAGGATTAGGCTAGGAGGTTGGCTGTAGCCTTCGTAAGCTTCCGAATCTCCTCTTCTAACGGGTCCAGCTTCATCTTCTTGTACTGGAAGGGAACACCGACGACCATGCAGAACCACTCAGCCATCTCCCTAGCATCAGGAAAGACGAAGACAGTTCCGTCCATGGTCGTTACCGTCCAGCCGTTCTCCACCTGATTAGTCTTGTAAGACCATCAACTTGATGGTCCGAATAGTAGAAAACTTGTCCAAATCGACTCACGATCCTCTACGATCAATCTACGAGCCCAGAAAACAGCTTGACAGACCGGTCGCGCTCGCCTCACGCTAGGGCTAATCCGGCCGGCGATATCAGAATGGTGTTCCCAGACTATCATGGTCTTAGAACTCTCTTTCGAGGCAGAGTCGGACCTTCGGACGCGTCACTAGAGAGCTGAAGGTTTGGCTGGGTTACTCGCGCAGTCGCTCGACACTGAAAGGCTTCAGCTTCCCTTCCAGCCAGAGACCCGCGAGGTTCTCCTCACGTGGAACCCATTCCAATCGGGCTGGGCCAATCTTCTTGATCAAATTCCTTGCGTTGCTGCTCAGCTCTATGAGCTTCTCGTCTTCAACCCGCCACTCTCCGTTGACCTGGTTTACTACAAGCGTTGAGTCCGAACGAACGAGCGCCTCACCGATTTTACCTGGACCTTTTCCGGTCGCCTTCTCCGCGATCAGCTCTAGTGCCTTGAGCAACGCGTAGTACTCTGCCTCGTTGTTAGTTCTGTCCCCGATCGGCTGCCAGTAGATTCTGAATTTTCCATGGTCAACCGTATCGGACTCCGCGTAGGCAATTGCAATTTTCGCCTTTCGAGGTAGGCTATTCTGCTCGTTTCCCTGACTCTGTCCGTCGATATAGTAGACTGGCATATTTTATTCCGGCCTACAAAGGGCTTGGTTAGAAGGTCCAGCCGAACATTCGCATGATCCACGGCGTAATGTCCGCCTCGATCAAGCCCGCAATGAAGAAGAGAGGCGCGAGTCCAACAACAACATATACGGCCAACTGTAGAGTCTTAGACAGATACGCATCATTCTCCGGACCGCGTCGGAACTTTGCCTTCCAAGCCGCGTATCCCAGCCTAATCCCGACCGATCCTGACAAGACAAACGAGGGAATCTCGATAATCCCATGCGGCAAGATCGCCGCTAGAAACATTGTCAGGCTCGGCGACAACTGCGGCGCCAAGAGCACGCCAAGAATGAACCCGTTGAACATAATCGTGATGAAGCTCGGAGCACCAAACCCCAACCCGGACAACGCCGTGGATATAGACACGAGCCAGTTGTTGAGGAAAATATCGATACCAAGAACAGGAAGTGCAGGAACAGGGAGCTGTGCAAGAAGACTATTGCCATGGCCAGGCTGGTAACCTAAGCTCAGAACGAAGCTTGCAACACCACTGACAGACACGTAGTAGCCCACGTAGATTCCAAGCGCGAACGCGAGCGTGGAGAGAATGTGGAAGGGAAAATTCCTTGGTCCTAGGATAAATCTGAAACCCTCCGAGAGCCCGGTTTTGATTTTCACCCAAGCCGCCCTCGGCAATCGCCGGAAAACGTTCTGCCAAATCGGGCTGGAAAGCTGGAAGGGCATCTCGGTAACCGCTGGCCCAGCATAGTAATAGATCATCGTCTTCGTAAGATGAAGGATCGGCGTCAAGAGGAAACTGAGAATCACAGTGATAAGCGACGTCAGCGGCAGCCCGATTGATCCCGCGAAAAAGACGACGAGAATGAGTAATCCTTGGAATATTATCCGGACAAGTGAGTAGGTCAGCGTAATTCCGAGATTGTGGCTGGCCACTCTAAAGCTGTGACGAACAGCTCTCAAACCAGAGACCTGATCGACGGCCACCGCAGGATACGAGTATACAGTGAATACCGAAAGTATCAATGATGCAAGGAGAAGCGGTTGAAGCGCGCTAATCGCGGTGAAGAAAGCAATCAATCCGGCCACGCTGTTGATGCTTGAAGCGGACGCAATTATCAGCGCGTAACCTATAGCAGCAGGACCCCAAGTAATCAGATTAGACAAGAACAAAGTCCAGGCCATCGCTCTCCATCTCCGAGAACCATTTTCCAGAACTGACTTGACCGGGACGCTATCCTTGCTCCACGCCTCGACGTAGATACCGTACTCAGAGGAGTAGACATAGCCTGCTCCCACAATCGCGATGAGAACTAACGCGGCCAGCATGACCACGACTACAGGTACGATTGTCAAAGAAAACGTGGGGTCTTGAAGCACTCCGAGTGGCCCAGAGTTGCCATACACAGCCAAAACTCTCGACAACGAGCCTGACAAAGCCCAACTAGTCAAGAGAAGCATTATCACCAGTGTCACGATGGATTGCAGGATAACCTGCAAGGCAGATCCCAGCATCGTTGGTATGATAATTGCAGGATGTTTTCTCCAGGTCCAGAAGGATCTCTCAAAGATCCTATCGAAGAGTATCCTCTTCAAACCAAGCAAAGCGATTCTCGCCAACCTACGCAACTCCTTCAGTGCCAGCGCCAGAAACAGAATCAGGGAGAGACCGAAGAATATCGGGTTCTAACTGAGAATGAAAGGAAAAGTGCGAGTTAGGATCTCTGATGGATAGGTCCAACCAGATCAGGGAAAACGCGCCCACAGTCAGATAGATCAGCACGAGGCCACCGGCCGGGCCGAGAAGGAACACCGACAACAGCTCAATCAACGAGGCAATTACAACGGCCGCGCCTAAGACATCGCGTGAGCCAACAGGCACATTTCTAACAGAGACCCCTTGCAATCCAGCTCCCTTCATCGTCCTGTCCACATCCTCGAGAACCAGCTCCTCCAAACGACAGTGTTTCGCAAAGTCTCGTGAGAGAAACCAAAGTGCCGCAACCAGAAAGATCCAGCCGACAATAGGAACCGAGGCAAGTAGCGCCCAGAGCACCGCACTCCTCTCATGCTCTCCACGAGAGAGCTTGTAGAGACCTTCTTCAGCTGAGGTCAAGGGAAGGAGCGCCTCCTGGCCAGCCGTTCCTATCCTCGACTCAAGCCCGCTGATTGCGTTCCGTAAGAGTGCTCTTGTCCTGCCGAAGTGCAAGCTCGCCCTATTCAGCAGCGCATACACTAGGTACGACGCTGCCACCGAGGCGGCCAACCCCACAATCCCCAGCACGCTAACGGCGAGCGCTAGATCACCCGTTCCCAGTCCCGCGCCAGCGGCCCACCAGGAGACCACAAAAACCGCCCACAGCAAGTAACTCGCGAGGGGAAGCAGCAACCATGAAACCGGAACAGCAAGATCCGTTCTTGGTCTAATCTGAACCAACGTCGAGAGACTCATCTCGCCACTAGAAGAGTCGGAAAAG
>VBBV01000052.1:0-1456 GCA_005883695.1 Candidatus Bathyarchaeota archaeon
AGTTCTCCTCACAGGCCAAATGATTCCAACACCCGCCGCGAAACTGGCAAGTGACTCCATCAATAGCCAGCCCAACACCGCCTATCGTCCATTGGATATTGACACGCTGTATTACACGCGTTCCATGTTCACTCTTCGCTGGTCTGTTGACGGGGAGCATCTCTATTTCGAGACGAACATTACCGGCCGATACAATATCTGGCGCGTCCCGAGCACTGGCGGTTGGCCCGTCCAGCTTACAGTAAGCGACGAGAGAAACGATCTCGCGGATCCCTCGCCCGACGGCCACCATATCCTCTACTCGCAAGACTCTCAAGGCGATGAGAAACCCAACCTCTACCTGCTGGATCTAACAGAGTATACTACCCGGAATATCACGCTGACCGAGAAGATCGGTCATAGAGACATGAAATGGAATCCCGACGGCAAATCTCTATTCTACGCAGCAGAACGAGACATACCCGGAACCTACCCGATCTTCCAACACGACCTGGCGACCGGGACAGTCAAGAAGATCATCAGCAGCGACACTGGTGATTGCGAGGCTCTCGAGCCGAGCCCTGACGGGAAAAAACTCGCCTTCTGCCGGACGAGAAACTACCAGTATACCGGTGTCAACGTCCACGATTTGGAGACGGGACGCGAGACAATCCTCGCCCCGATAGACGATCGTTCCACCAGCATCGTCGGCGGCTGGACCCGCGACAGCCGACGAGTATTCGTGACGAGTAACGCGAACGACAAGGGGATAGAAGCTGTCGCTTTGCTCGATCTCAAAGAAAACCCGGAATTCCAGTGGCTTACTCTCCAGGACTGGGAGAGCCAGCTCTTAGACACCAGCCCAACCGAAGACAAGTACGCGTACATCGTCAACGAAGCAGGCAACCTCCATCTCTACATTCGCGATCTGAAAGGTGAACTAGAAGAGATACCTCCTGGCCATGGAGTCGTCCGCGCCGCCCGCTTCTCCCCAGACGGCAAACAGCTCGCGATAATACACGGGTCCGGCGACAGTCCCCATGATATCTGGGTGTATGATCTCAAAGCCCGCACCCTCAAACAAATCACCTACTCGCTAGTTGGCGGGCTTAACCAGGATAGCTTCGTCCAGCCCCACCTGATCGTCTATCCAGCCCAAGACCAGACCCCAATCTCCAGCTTCCTCTACATCCCCGCCAACATCAAACCTGACAAGTCCCACCCCGCCATCGTCTTCGTTCACGGCGGGCCACAGTGGCAACACTTCAACAGCTGGTATCCCAACGTCCAATACCTCACGAGCCACGGATATATCGTCATAGCCCCGAACTACCGCGGATCAACAGGGTTCGGACGCGAATACATGGAATCCCTGCGCAAAGACGCTGGCCGAGGCGATCTGAACGACCTCGTCGCAGCCGTCGACTATCTCAAAACCACGAATTATGTGGATCCAAAAAAGATTGCGATAATGGGC
>VBBV01000052.1:1549-3591 GCA_005883695.1 Candidatus Bathyarchaeota archaeon
CGATGAATGGCTCATGGGTAGCCCGGTGCAGGATCGCGAGCTCTGGCGTGACCGTTCACCGTTATTCTTCGCAGATCGTATCCGCGCACCCCTCCTCCTGCTTGCCGGCCAGCATGACATCCGATGCCCTGCAGAGGAAACTCGACAGATGGCAGAAGCAGCACGAAAAAACGGAGTAACAGTCGAAGTCAAGATCTACGAAAACGAAGGCCACGGGTTCGTACGGAGGGAGAACGAGATAGATTCGATCAAGAGAGTAGCAACATTCCTAGAAACACACGTCAAACAACGCTCACCCCAATAGAACCGATCTAAGTCTTCTGGCCTTTGTTAACACGGGAACTTCGATTGAACTTGATTGGGTCCCAGGCGAATAATGCGGTGACAATGCCAAAACCTACAAGAAGAATCCCAAATATCAGCAACAGTCCGAAATCTTGCGCTAGCGACAGGTTGCATCCAAGGTCCCCACACCTGCGGCCAGCCAAGAGCGCAACGAGCACGAAATTAGCAAGGCTTGTGACTCCCGAGATCACCATTGCAACAGCTACTTTGTACTGAAAACGCAAATCAAACAAGTAGGACGCACTAGCTCGCCGATTTGGCTCTACTGTTCGAAACACGCCTTTGCCCTAGAGACAGATCGTCGAGATGAACCCTACGAGAGGCGAGGTCGGAGAACATTCACCTGAGACCGAAAGGTATTGACTGCAATAATTCTAGGGTCACGACGATCGCCCCAAATCCGATGAGAACGAAGTTCATCTGATCTTTTCTTATTACACGCCATCCCAGGACCCCTGCGACTGCCAGCATCAGGCCGAACCAGGAGACAAGCTGGATTATGAATCCCACAACTGCTGTTGCAGCGCCAAGCCAGCGAGGAACAAACCCCACAATTCCATTGTAGACTTCCAGTACTATCGCGCCGATTATCACACCTATCAGGAACCAGCCAAAGCGTCCGGTAGAAGCCAAGACCTCTCTCCTTCGCCCGTGTTGTCCTCACTCGGTCTTTAATCACGTGTGACCGTTGTCAGGTCTCACGCAAGAGTGAATCTACGCTTGGGTCACGGGTGTGGACGCGACACCAGATGAGACTACTGCCCAGCTCGGCTTCCTTCTAAGAAAGAGGATCGATACCAATACCGCCACGACCGCGACAACCGCTATTCCACCATAGACCAAAGGCATCGAGAAGATGCTAGCCGGCTCAGGCGACATAGGGGCAGCGCTCACAGTGAAAGGGATCGATGTGTTATGCACCGAGTAGCCCCCATTGCCCTCGACCCTGACAGTGTAAGTTCCGGGGGATCCCCTGCATGAGAGAATCGAGCTATCCGAACTACCGTTCTGGAGACTGTTTGCGGAAAAGGAACAGGAAATGCCGCTAGCGGATGACCTAGCTGACAGTTTCACGGTCGCAGTGAAGCCGTACAGCCGGTGGAGGGTAATTGTTGAATTGCCAAAAGTGTTCGCAGCACTATTCACACTTGTCGGGACAGCGCCAAGGTCAAAATCTGGAATGTGAGCGTTCCCCCAAACATTATTGTCGACCATGCCGATCGCAACATCCAGCTCGAGGAGCCCGGGAATGCTAGATGTAACGGAGGAATTGACATAGGTCAGAAATCCTGAGGACTGGTCAAACGCGAGATGGATCGATTGCAAGTACGAGAACCCCAGGTAGGAGCCCGGAAGGGAATAGTTGAGAAAGTTCACGTTCCTCTGCGATCCCAGAACTAACTGGTTGAGTGTGCTGTTAAGGGTCGGAGCCAAGGAAGTGTCCCAGATTGGGTTAGTCGCCTGAAGCCCTTCAGCCAGCACGAAATAGTCCATAGTACCAGTAGTGAAAGCTGTGATATTCGATGCGCCAGTCGCGACATTCACGAGTCCTCCCGCATGCGTCCCCGTTCCATTCTTGAATATCGAGATTAGCTGTAGAGTAACTGACGGGCCAGAGACCCCTACGACCTCAGCCGCGGCGTACGCGGTGTCATTTAGGCTGGACCCGAACGACTGGCAAACCTGAAGGATCGAAG
>VBBV01000052.1:3629-8143 GCA_005883695.1 Candidatus Bathyarchaeota archaeon
AACTAGGGCAGCTAGTGCTATACAGAAGACGACGTTCGATAAGTTAGATCGGTGCACGAGATTCAGGGAAGAGTATCGGAATTCGCGTATTTAGACAGTACGCAAGATCTAGCTGTCGGGTTGGTCTAGTTCTGCTTCTTCGGCTTCTTCTTCGATCATGGCGAAGACGTCGTCGACTATCTCGAAGAGCAATCGGGTTTCTTCATAGTCTTCTGGAAGGACTGGAGGGTTAACCTCGACCCTGCCATCCTTGTTCAACGTGAATCTCGTCTTGAGTGTTGATTCCGCGAGCTTCTTGTTAGCCCGCTCCCACCAAGAATCTGCTTTTTCGGCTGTCTTCAACGCGTAAGCACTTCGCTAAGAGCGTTGACTAATTACGGTAAGAAAAAGGTTTGGCGGTCCGTGAAAGATCGGATTCTTGACACTATGATCCGACGAAGCTCTCTATTCGCTCTTCGAGTCCCTTCTTGACGCTCGGCCATTCGCTCGATATTATGGAGTAGAGCATCGCATCGCGAACAGAACCATCCCGTCTAACGCCATGATTCCTCAGCTTCCCCTCGAACTTTGCACCCAACTTCAAGATTGCCCGCTGTGAGTGAGCATTGTTAGCATCCGTCCCCAGCTGCACACGCACCGCACCCCAATCCTCGAAGGCATGCTTCAAGAGAAGAAACTTGCACTCGGGATTCACCGCCGTGCCCCAGACATCAGGCGAGTACCATGTTGAACCGATTTCGGCCCTCCTATGCTTTGGAACTATCGCGAGATAGGACGTAGAGCCGACCACCCTGCCATCGCGCCTTAGCATGACAGCGAACGCGTATTCCGCGTATTCCTCGTTCCTCTCCTCAGCCTGCAACCCGTCCGCGATTCGTCGGTCCACATCCTGTCTCGACCGCAGCGGTCCCAACATCCACGCCCAATCCAAACCTCGACCGGCTTCGATCAGGGCCGCCGCATGCCTCGCTCGAAGCGGTTCCAGTCGCACGAATCTGCCCTCAAGAGTGCATGGCCCGAGAATATTATCACTCAAGGAAAAACCTACCCGGTCATACTCTCCCCGTATGGCCTTCCTAACGGGGAGCAGAGAGAGGCCAGGGCTGATTGATACTAAAAGCACAGTCTTTCGCCAGCCCTCGCAAAATAGCCATCATTCAAGTCCATGAACTTGAGAAGTGCTTGCTAATCTTCGACCTTTACAGGATCAAAGGCCACCGGGAGAGGCTTAAGCCCAAGCCTCATATCCAAAATCCGCATGGCAACCGCTGCATCTGTTAAAGGGTACGAGAAATATGGGTGGATTATTCTATTTGGCTTTTGGGCTCTTCACCTAATCCTTTCAGCACGCGACTTTCTCCCCAGCCTGCAAGATCTCTGCCTAGCGTGCGTTCCAGGGGCGCAAACCCCGATAAACGCAGTCACTGGTCTGACCTGGAGCCAGCTAGTGTCCTCGGATCCCAAGTTCGCAAGTTTTCTAGGCTCGACCCTAATCGATGATGGCATTTCCGGCGTTGGTCTCGCTGTGTTTGGAATGGTCGTTTCCATGACAAGCTACAGGAAGGGCGAAAAATGGGCGTGGTATCTCTCATGGTCCATGCCGATCGGCATACTGGCCGCCCAGCTCAACGTCTACGTGCTTACAGGGTCCATTATGGTAATTTACCTCACAGCAGCGTTCACTATTGTATCGCTTCTGGCGCTCCTTCTTCCATACAGACAGTTTTTCCCCCGAAAGTCGTTTCGCTAGTCATGATTTCGTCTTTTTGAAACTAGTCGGGAATAGAGGTTTCCCGTGCGTCGAACGAAAAACGTCAGACCCCACAACACATACCTGAGACTTGTGCTACCAATCATGGTGGTCCAGAACTGGCGAAGAAGTGAGACGAAGAAGATTGCCGCGACGATTATCTCAAGGTCCCTCATCAGCCTGTATTTGTGAAGTCAAGTCCCTCAGCGCTGGGCCAGAGTCGACGCCTCGGTCGGTCATCTTCTCCAGAATCTCATGGTAGGTCGTTCCGGCAAACCTGGCCGCCCGCCTGACAGTCCATCGTCCCTCTGATACCATCTTGAGCGCCTTAGCCATCTTCCATTCTTGCACCGCTGTGTCAAGCAGCTTGCGCACCACCTCGGCTCTTTCTGATCTCTCGTCTTTCTCTATCTGTTGGATGTCCTTGAGAAGGTTTTCCGGGATTCTGGTCGTCAGAATTTCCATTTAGTTATCCTTCAAGTATACAACAGATGCGGTACGATACTATAGGGTTACCGTCTACCCCGTTCTCACCCAGACCGGACAGGTTACCGGCCGATGGTCTCCGGAACATATGATCCGCTTGAATGAAACTGGGATTTGAGGACCACATCAAGTTTGTCTGCCCATTGTCTCATGTACGTTTTCTCCAATCTTTGCACCATTCCCTCCTCGACATACCGGGCAAGGCTTCGCTGTTGGAACTTCACATGCAAGACCTCGTGGATGAAAGTGGAGATGGCCGCGGAGGCGATCTCGCCGATAAGCTTCCTCTGCGCAATTGAAAGATCGTTAAGATGACTCGCGAACAGTGCGGTACCCTCCCTCCTAATCCTGTCCTTGCTGATTCTCAGCGGGTAGAGGCTGATCTGCGCCAAGGAGTGACTGTAGCTTCCGTACAGCATTCTGGAGGGCTGTCGTCTCAATTGTTTGGCTGGAAAGATCATCACGCGCAGGTCAATCGATCGGTCAGAACGAATGCCCTCGGCAGAAACTAGGTTGCTCAACAGTTCTCCGATCTCCTGGGACAGTATCAGTCCGAGGATGAAATTGGCATAGCCGAGAAAGAAATCTCGCTCGTATCGGGGAAATTTTACTAGCACATATTCCGGGGGCTTGGCCAGCCGCGCCCTTATTCGGACCTGGGAAACAGAACTCATGTTCTTCTCCGCCTAGTCAATAGGCCTTTGAAATATCTACGGCTGAAAGTATTGGCCCGAATGGGCTAGTAGACGGTTACTCTTTTTCTGGCAATCTCTCGGACTCTCTTTTCGATCTCGTCTCTGATCCTCCGGGCCTCCTCAATCGATCTGCCCTTCGGATCGTCTAAGTGCCAGTCTACCAGCTTCTTCTCCATCGCAGCAAGCATCGGCTTGGGACACGCTTCTTCGACGGAGCAGCCCATCGTGACAACGAGGCGCGCTCGGCTAATCATGTCGGCTGTCAGCGCTTTCGGGGATCTCTTGGAGAGGTCTATTCCCCGTTCCTTCATAGCCTCGACCACGACCGGGTTAACGTGAGCCGACGGGACCGTTCCGGCGCTGGACGCTTTCAGTCCGATTTTTTCAGCAAAGGCTTGAGCCATCTGGCTCCGTCCAGCGTTCTCAACGCAAACAAATAGGATCTCTCGTTCCGAGGGCAACTTGGTCTTCCTCCAGAAGTCAGGTCTCCCCTGGTGGGAGAGGCTTCTATCCTAAAACCCTCGCATGCTCTCTCAGCATTTTTCCGGCAAGATTCGATTTCCCAAAATTATTCATAATCTGGGGTCAAAGGGCATAGCGTAAGATTTAGAGGAGCCAACTTGGTCTAGGAAGTCGATCGGCGATGGGTAACGCTCCGATGAAGAAGTCCCCTTTCAAGTCGACTCATCAGTCTCGAAAGGTGACATGTGAGAAGTGTGGGGAGACCTTTGATCGGTTCTTCTATGAGAAGATTCACAAGGGTGTTTGCAGTGGGAAAGGAGCGCTGGCGCCAACTGCGGCGAACAGGTTTATTCGCGACAAAGCATAGCCCAGATAAGCCCATTTTCAGCCCTGAGTTCGGATCCAAGCCCGCGATTTCTAGAACATGATAATCCACGCTGATCCCAAGGGGAATACACGGGTATCGAGAAACCCGAGACAAGCCCAGAACACCGCTTCCTCAAGAAAACAAGCCCGAATCGGTTTCAGACAGAAAGAGGATCTGGAAAATAAATTCGTATAACTTTCGCAGGACCCCCGTGTGCGAGAGCGGCCCTCGCCGGACGCAGGTGAAAGTAAACCCGCGCTTGTGACATGAACGGTTTTTCCAAGAACGCCTCCTCGGGGAATTTCTCCCGAATTAAGGTTGAAGTGGAACCCGAGAACCCAGTACACTATGCAAGCCACAGTCGAGCCGGTCGCCAAACTCAAGAACGGAGTCATGATCCCGCGCCTCGGCCTAGGCGTATACCAATCGCCACCGGGACAGACAACCCAGAGAGCAGTAGAGTACGCGCTGAAGATAGGCTACCGCCACATCGACACGGCACGGATCTACAACAACGAATCAGACGTCGGCACCGCACTCCGCAAAAGCGGCATCAAACGCGAAGACGTGTTCATAACCACCAAACTCTGGAACAGCGACCACGGATACGAATCCGCTCTCCGAGCTTGCGATGAGAGCCTGAAAAGACTCGGACTAAAATATCTCGACCTCTATCTCATCCACTGGCCCGTCCCAGAGATCAGAGGCGAGAGTTGGGAAGCTCTGGTACAATTGTTGAAGGATGGAAAGTGCC
>VBBV01000053.1 GCA_005883695.1 Candidatus Bathyarchaeota archaeon
TTTGGCGGGTCCTGCTTGTGCCGGTTGGGGCGGTGGCGTGTTTTGAGGTCCCGCGGGAGTATTGACCCAAGGTTCAGGGTTCTTTTTTCGATGTCTATTGACAAGCTTCAGGGTTTCAATGATTGGTGTGAGTAGAAGGGGGAGTAGGAGGAGATAGGAGTAGGGTTGGAGGTCGGTGAAGGTTCGTGTAAACTGCGTCCAGGGTCCGCTTGATGATGAGATAAGCGGCTCGTCTGTGGTAACCGTGTATCGTATTTTCGATCCATTTGGCGCTTGCCAGACAAAGTCTGCAGTTGCTGGTGATAGAACGTAGATGCCGCTGCTTTGCGTTGTTGCTGTGTAGCTGAGGAATTGGGTTTGGCCTGGAGGGAAACTAGCGAACTGGCCGGTTTGTACTCCGTTTGGCAGGATCTGGAGTGTCTTCTGGTACACGGATGGTGCTTGGTTATCTGTGACGTTGAGGTTGGTGACGGTGACGTTGTCGAAGTTCTGGATCATGACAATGATATTGTGGCTGGTTCCGAGGGACCCGCCTGAAGGGGTCACGGTTTTCTGTAAGGTTATGTTTGGGGCGAAGGGATAGGTGAAGTTCGCCGCGAAGTCTGCTCTCGGTGTAACGGTGGCGTTGTATACGTATGTTGACGTGAAGTTGTCGTAGACCGGATTTGAGGGCGGCATCTGGCCGAGTGGGCTGTAGAGCACTGTTCCGCGTTGAAAGGAAATGGAGACGATAGACGCGTTTGAGTTGGTATCTCCCACGATTCCAGTTTGGAATCCAAGGAGCGTTTTCAGGCTGAGGTAGTGTTGTCCGGCTTTGTAGAATTCTCGTGGAAACTGGGTGTTGAGGAGGAAGCTGAAGGCTTGTGTTGGTGTTTTGTTTAGGGGGGGTGGGAGGCTTATTGTTGCGAGACCTATTGCAGCGAAGTATTGCAGGTTTTGGAGGTTTGCTGGTTTGATGAGTGTGGAGAAGCTTGAGCTGGGCAGCAGGCCGAGGACTCTTGTTAGCGCGTCGTTGTTTGTGAGTTCGGGGTTTGGCGCGTAGATTGTGACTGTTCCTTGGCCGGAGGGAATGGCAAAGGCTTTGGTGAAGATTATGCCGAGGGCTTGGGAGAATTGTGACGCGACGTTATCTGATTCTCCGCGGGTTGTGGCGGGGTCTCCGGTGTAGAATGTGATGAGGGCTGGTTGTGAGAATAGTCCGAGGATGAAGCTTGGAATGCCTAGACCCGAGCTGGTGCCGAGGGGTTGTGAGTAGTTGTTGTCGATGACGAAGATTGAGAGGTTGTTTCCGGCGTAGTTGTTGTCGCGAACGAGTCCTCTGCTTGAGAGGTCGAGGTTCGTCATTCGTAGGCTGGCGTTGGGGGCTCCGAGCATGTCCAGTCCGATGGCAAGGTCTTGCTGGTAGGGTCCGCTTGGTGGAGCCTGGATTATTGGTGACGGGTGACCGACGTGATAGCTCGGGATGAAGAGGAGGATTGCGAGTGCGAGTAGGAGGATTCCCTTCTTTGGTATGTTACCGGCGCCTGCAGTCTGCGGCAGTTCGGGTTTCTTTGTCTTCATCATTCTCCAGAATGTCTTGAGGACGAAGACGTCTCCTTGCCAGAAGAGGGAGGCTGCTCGACCGGATATCGTGGCGACGGCGAAGACGAGGCCTGCGTTTCTGATCATGGTCAGTATGATGTCTTGTATGACCATCTGGCTTGTTGGGGATGAGCCTTGTATGAGGATGGGGATAATGTCGCCTGCTACGGGTCCGGTGGTGGCGCTTATGATCGAGAAGCCTGGTGGTGGAGGCGGAAGATTCGCAAATTTGAGAGTTGCGAGACTGATATTCTGGTAGATTGCGAGGGCTGCGAGTCCCAGTGCTCCGAGGGTTGAGAGGAATACTGTCATGCCGACTAGGAAGCCTCGTCTGATTTTTCCGCCTGCGATTAGGCCGCCGAGGAATCCGACGAATGTCCAGAGGTAGAGTAGTGGTGGGTAGGTTAGTGGGTTGGTGAAGACGAGGAATAGGGCTACGATCATCGTGTTGAAGTGGACTCCTAGGACTGGTGAGAGCCAGTCGCTTACTTCTCGGAGGCCTGGTGATAGTTGGGTGTAGCCGATGTAGAGGACGAGGAGGTATGCGGCGATCCATCCGAGGTAGCGGCCGAGGAATATTCCTTCGCTTGGGTGTGGGAGGAGGTAGACTGTTTTGGGATCGTCAGGGGTCTGTTTGACCATTACGTTGCCTATTCGGGTGTAGAGGTAGATGTAGAGGATGCCGGGTAGGATGCCGCCGACTATGAATCCTAGGATGGCGGTGGTGAATGTGCTGCTGCGTGCTTTCTGGAACTGTCGTTCTGCGATTTCTTCTCTTATCCGGCTGCCTTTGTTTGAGACGATTATTGTTCCGATTGAGAGGACGAGTAGTGCGACTGGTATGGTCTGGTGGGCGAGGAGTCCTGGGACCCATGTGGGGAGAGTGGCTATGATCAGGGTAGTGAATAGGATTCCGAGGGCGCGGGTGAAGCTGTCGCTGATCTGGGCGACGGTGACGGCTCGACGGATCTGGACAGGCGCGTCTTTCAGGGCCATGTATGGCAGAGGCTGGGCCACGCGTCCTTCATCTCGGAAGAACGGTGCTGGGGACAGGCGGAGAAAGGGGTTCTGATACCGGTGTTGGCTGTTCGGAAGCGCAGGCTGGGGCTCGTTTAGGGAAGGGCGCGCGGCGCGCGACTTGAGTAGGCCCCCGGGGGGCCCCTGAAATTCACAGTTACCGATTTCAAAAGTTGTTTCAAAAACCGATTCGAGAACCGGGTTTCAATAACCGATTCTCTCTCTCGGTTTCAAAGACCGGATTCCAATAACCGTTTCCAGAAATCGATTTCGAAAAAGGCGGTTTTTCGAATTGCTTGTTTTCATTACTTTAATCGCAGGATTGATAGGGCTTTCCGCCTGATCACTTTCGCGATGGTCCGCGGAGACCGCTCATGCCGGGCGGGATGCCCTAGGGATCCAATTTTTCTGAGAGGCTGTTTCGGTCTGGGCTGGATTATGTGCTTGTTTCCTGGAGACGGGCTTGTTATCCGCTTCTCTGGCTGTTATCGATCCGCGTGTAATCCCCTAGGGTTAAGCGTGAGAGATCGCGTTCTGGAAGTCGCGGGGTTAAAACCGCGAATAGGGCGCGTTATGGGCGATTTTTCCGAGCTGGGGCGAAGTGTGGCTTCGCCTGAGCAACTCTAGTTGTACGAGGTTGCTAGTTAGTTCGAGGCGATTGCTTCTTTCCAGGTGGACCCGCAATAGCGGCAGTCGTGGTATCTGAAAGCAGCGTTAGACTCGGGACTAGGGTAGATGCAGGGGCTTATGCTTCCGCATACCGGACAAGTATGACTCATACTCTACTGCCTCACCGTTGGTGTAACTGTTTCAGAGGGCCTGGTTCCTAGCGCATGATCGATGCGTTCCCTGTAGGACGAAGCAGGATAGGCGCCTATGAGGCTGTCCTTGACGATTCCGTTCTCAAACAACATGCTCGTCGGTATGCTCAAGATATCGTATTTCATAGCCAGCTGCTGGTTATTGTCAACGTTGATCTTTACGAACTTTACTTTCCCTGCATACTCCTCTGATAGAGCTTCGATGGTGGGCGCGATCATGTTGCAGGGTCCGCACCAGTCAGCATAGAAGTCGACAAACACTGGAACCTCAGATTGGAGAACAGTTGAATCGAAGTCGGATTCACTTACCAGAATGACTTTCTTGTTGCTAGTTGCTTGTTTGTTCATACCTTTGTGATCTGGCCATTCTTGATATAAACATATCGATAAACATCTATATGATTCTGTAGACAGGTTCATCGAACGAGACGTCTAACTCAAGCCCATAGATACATATCGACATGTTAATACGCACGCAAGCACAAAGATGGAGTAATGAAGCTCGCAACTGAAGAGTTCGACCGGATCAGCAAGGCCCTAGCGGATCCCCAGCGACGCGAGATACTTCAGAAACTTGTTGCGAGGCGGATGAACTGCTCGGATGTTCATGCGATGTTCAACGTTTCCCAGCCTACTGTGTCCCACCATCTGAAGGAACTCGCCATCGCCGGGATCTTGGATAAGGAGAAACAGGGCCAATTCTGCTTCTACCAGGTGAAGGCAGATGTCCTGTCGGCCTACGTAACAGAGCTGCAGCGACGCTTAGGCTTGGAAGCCATAGCAGTTACTCCAAGAATGAAGTAAGAGCGTACATAGACGTTCATCAATACGTTTATATGTCTACTACGCACATAGCCGGATATGTCGAAACATTCAGAACCTCACGAATCATTACACTTGACAGTCGTGCAGGAGTCAG
>VBBV01000125.1 GCA_005883695.1 Candidatus Bathyarchaeota archaeon
TCTCTGGGAACCGTCTTCACAGCTTCCGGGTGTGGGTTCTCCCGGAACAGCTCGGGATGTATTATGTGGGCTAGGATCTCAAGCCCGTCTACGACCCTAGGGCCTGACCTGCTGAAATACGCAGATGCATTGACCGCATAGATTCTGGAGGACTGGAACGCCGGGATCTTCTCCCATCCATGGTACGATGCCAACACATGAGCTTCTTCCATGACCTGGTTTGCATTGAACCCGCATGGGGAGAGGACGATTATCTCTGGTTGGTACTCAACAACTTCGTCCCATCCTATTCTGTGGGAAGGTTTGCCGAGACGGCCAAGCCCTTCGATTCCTCCAGCGTAATCGACCATCTGGGGAATCCAGTGTCCGCCAGCCCAAGGAGGTTGAAGCCATTCCATGAAGAAGACCCGCGGCCTAAGTCCCACCACTCGCGTTTTCCCCTTCACTCTGCTTATTCTCTGCAGCATCTGCGAAGCTAGTTTCTCGGCCTCGGCCTGCGCACCCGTCATCCTACCAACCAGTAGAATGTTGTCGACGATTTCTTCCAGATTCGTTGGTTCCAACGAGACGATCTTGGTGTCTGCATCTAAGACCCGAGCTGCTTCCTTGACCTTCGTATAGGAAACAGCACAAACATGGCAGAGTTCCTGGGTCAGAATAAGATCCGGCTTCAAGTGCTCGAGAAGCTTTTCGTCAATCTCGTAAATGTCCCCTCCGCGCTGTTCAACTTCCCGGTCAACGTCAAGGCTCCTATGGATCTTCTGGTGAATCGCCGACTTCGTCAAAACTGGCCGACTGGAAGCCGCGGGAGGATAATCGCACTCATGTGACACTGCGACAACTTGGTCTCCAAGCCCTATGGCGAATGCAATTTCTGTGGCGCTGGGAAGTAGCGAACAGATTCTCATCTTATGCCCCTGTATGTCCTAGAGGTCTAGCGAAAGGATATATTTATCGGGCGGGTAACTTTGCCCGCTTCTTCGACTATGACCAGTTCACACACTAAGGCTTCGGTCCTCGACAGACGATCCACCAAAGTCATGATTACGGCCGTCTTCACGGCTCTCGCACTGGCAACCAACTATGCACTCATCGGCATCCCAAACGTCAAGATCATGGACACGTTGGTCTTCGTCGCCGCTTTCTTCTTCGGCCTTCGACTAGGAATTGGCGTCGCAGCGTCCATCTGGCTCGTTTACGGGTTTGTCAATCCAAATGGCGTGGACAGCTTCCTCATGTTATCATTCCTGATGGTAGGAGAGTGTTTCTACGCTCTCGCTGGTGTAGCTCTCAAGAGGAGTTTCGTGGCCAGGGACTTTGTAAAAGGGACGAAGGAGTACCAACGACTAAGCATCGTATTCGGACTCGTCGGGCTTCTAGCAACCTTTGCTTATGATGCGCTCACCAACTTTGGCAGCTGGATCTTTAGAACGGGTTCTCTCTACCAGGATTTTGTCTTCGGCAACATTATTGGTGTACCCTTTTCAGTCGCGCATGAGGCGAGCAACGTCGTTTTCTTCGCAACAATTGCCCCTGCGATAGTGGTTGCAGCCACACGCCTCGGCCTCAGAACTCCACAAGATGTGAGCTAGATTGGGACTCAGCATTGTCAGCGAACACAAGGGGTTCTTCGCTATCCTATTTCTTGTCGGGGCAGGCATCGTTGCTTTCCAAGCAGGCGCCTACTATTACTATCAAAGATCAAGTAGCACTTGCCCAAGTCCCTGCCGGGGATCAATGGTCTCTGTCGAGACCCTGATAAACTATGGAAACGGGACAAGCCAGTGGATCAACAAGACCGATGTACCTTCCGATTGGAATTTCTATCAACTGACCGCATCCATCGCAAGAGTCCAGGCGACGTATTACGGCCCTCCTACATCTGAACACTTGATCACCGGAATAAACGGAGTCCAGAGCAACCAGCAATACTTCTGGAGCCTATCGGCCATATGCGAGAAGTCCAACGCATGGATAGCCACAAACGTGGGTGCAGACGCGATTCACTTTACAACCTATCATACACTCGCCTGGTACTACCAGGCGACAAACTCTCAAGACTCGTCCGCCTGGAACCCACCTGTCCCTGGAGCCGCGACGGTAACTATGTGCGGTTGAGAACTCAGGCCTTCCCGTCGGCTCTATCCTGTCGAATCTTATCCCTCGCTCTCTGGCTTGATGGGCCGTAGCCTCCGCCACCTGGTGTTGTCACAACTAGAACGTCCCCAGCGTTTGCGGAAAGAGTAGTTTTGGAAGACAGAGCCTTCATCTTGTTCCTTCGAGCAATGCCATACTCGCCGGGCGATCCCGATCTTCCTCCCTGCAATCCCCAGGGTCCACATCGCTGTCTTTCGCCCATCAACGAGATAGTAGATCTGTCAACTATCATCTCTGTGTCTCTTCTAATCCCCAATCCTCCTCGAAATCTTCCTTTTCCACCCGACCTTCGTACCAGTTCGTATCTTTTGACCCTAAGAGGGTAAGCTGATTCAAGCGCCTCGATAGGCGTGTTCAGCGTGTTCGTCATGTGGCTATGAATCCCGTCGACACCATCCTTGTTGTACCGTGCACCGAAACCGCCGGCGATGGTTTCGTAGTAGGTGAAATATTTCCCGGTCCGCGGGTCGACCCCTCCGATGGTTACATTGTTCATCGTTCCTTGGCAGGCGGCACATACTTTCTCTGGAACTATGCCTGCGAAGGCCTTGAGGGCCACGTCAACGATCCGCGTCGACGTCTCCACGTTTCCACCCGCCACGGGGGCTGGTGGCTCTGCGTTGACGATTGTCCCAGCCGGAGCTTTAACCTGAATAGGTTTGAAGCATCCCGCGTTTGTTGGAATCGAAGGGTCCGTCACACATCTCACTACGTAGTAGACAGCTGAGAGAGTGACGCTGTAAACGGCGTTTAATGGTCCCTGAACCTGCTTCGCGGAGCCGGAGAAATCAAATGCTATGGATTGTCGACCAACTGTAACTTTGACCTTGATCGGGATGTCGGTTGTGTCAAACCCATCGTCATCGAGATAGTCAATCGCTGAGGACGACCTTCTTGGCAACTCACTAATTCTCTTGACCATCAACTCCTCAGAGTAGTCGATCAATTGATTCATTCCGGACTCGATTGTGGATACACTGGATTTTTTCAATAGCTCAGTCAGACGTTTCGCGCCGACAAGGTTCGCTGCTCGTTGCGCTCTGAGATCTCCCAATCTCTCATCAGGCGTCCGGACATTGGACAGTACAAAGTCTAGGAGTTGCCGGTTCGGCTTGTTGTCAATCCAGAGTTTAACGGGTGGAATCCGGATTCCTTCTTGGTTGATGTCCCTCGATAGAGCCGACATGCTCCCTGGCGCAACGCCTCCAACATCAGAGTGGTGAGCGCGATTAGCCGCAAACGCGACCAATCTCTCCTTGAAGAAGATCGGTGAGACCATAGTAATGTCGGGAAGATGTGTCCCGCCGCGGTATGGATCGTTGAGGATGATGTGATCACCTTCCGAAAAATCATCTTTGAACTCTTTCAGAACGGCCTGCACCGAATAGGGCATCGCGCCGAGATGGACAGGTATGTGCTCTGCTTGGGCTACTAGCTGTCCTGGCGCATCAAAGAGGGCGCAGGAGAAATCTCTCCTCTCCTTGATGTTCGGAGAGAAGCTCGATCTACGAAGTACAACTCCCATCTCCTCTGCAATAGAGACGAGCGAGTTCTTTAGAATCTCAAACGAAATGGGGTCAAGCAATTTCGATCTTTCTCGACATTAGACCTTCGCGCCATGTTCCTTGGGTTTCCATAGCCGTTGGTATGCCTGGCGTATTTTGTCTGCTGTTTTGTCAAGTTCCTGTCGCGAGGGTCTGGAGCCATGGTCGGCCGGTATCCGGAAATTGTCTCCGTGGAATCTCGGAATTACGTGCATATGGAGGTGAAGAATCTTTTGTTGCGGTTCTCCATCTGCCAGGAAAAGGTTGATTCCTTCACATCTCAACCCCGAATTGCGGAGGGCATCTGCTACACGCATGGTGATCTTGAAAAGATACGAGCCCATTTTTTCCTCCATACTCGATAGAGCTGGAAAGTGTTTCTTCGTAATAACTAGAACATGACCCGGGTTTGCTGGGGCTATCGTCATCAACGCCATGATTGTCTTGTCCTCATACACCACACTAGCGGGTGCTTTACCTGCTGCTATTTTGCAGAATATGCAGTTCTTCATTGCAGTCCATCCAAAGGTCCGGAGATTGGATAAACGGGATTCCTGTCTTGGGGATAATCTTGGCGGCAATCGAGCTTATATGGGACCGAAGCGTGGAGCGGGTAACTTTGCCCGCTTCAGTAGGTGCCTCTAGGACCGCTCTAATTCTCATTCTTGTTGGTGGAACCATCTTGCCAGTCGCCGGTTACGGAGCCAACAGCTATGGGCCATCTCAGTCGTCCGCTGTCAAATCCTCCCTAGCTTGGTTGGGTAGTAACGAGAAGTCTGACGGGTCCTTCGGGAGCTCCCAAATATCCACACCTCCAGCTGCCTACGCTCTTTGGTTGAACGACTCCCGTTCGGCTAAAGCATCGACATCGTTCTCGTGGTTAGCGTCGCAGCTCGATAATTCTTCCAGTTATGCGTGGGGAGAGGCGGACATCCCAGGGCAGATCCTTTACACCCTGAGCACGAGCGGAAACGTCAGGCTCCTGAGCAACTCATCAGACTCTTCCGGACTCTTAGCATATCAGCAAACTAATGGAGGGTTCTTGGGCTGGTATGACTCGTCCAGTGGACTGCAGACAACAAGCAGCATTGACACAGCCATGGCACTCTGGGGCCTAATTGAAGCACATGCGATCAGCTCTTCAAAGCAACAACAGGCGGTCAACTACATTCTTTCACTTCAAAATCATGACGGAAGTTTTAATCTCACGAGGACAGAAGCCACGAACCACTTCGAAACCCTCGGACCCGAATCGATCAGTACAACTGCCTTAGTCGTTCTAGCTTTGAAGAGTGCCTCTTTTAGGATGAGCGACACACGTGTTTCGAACGCGCTGGACTT